>NZ_JAFCTX010000028.1:0-65691 GCF_049896245.1 Cypionkella sp. TWP1-2-1b2
TCAGGGCGGCGATCCTGAACCGATTTACGGCACTTGGAACGCCGCAAACTCAACGTGTGGGATGACTCTGTCCAGCGGAAGGGAAAACTCGACCTCAGGCTGATTTGTGCAACAGAGCCACGGTGACGGGCAAAGATTTCAGACCGCCGACGAAGTTGGAACGCAGGTATTTGTGATCACCCGCAGGTTCGATCTTGCGGATGCGTTTGGCAAGTTCTTCGAAAAGCACGCGCACCTCTAGACGGGCCAGCCACATGCCAAGGCAGACATGCGGGCCGCCTTGACCGAAGGCCATGTGGCGATTGTTCTGGCGCGCAAAGTTGACGCGCATCGGGGTGTCGAAGGCGCTCTCATCTCGGTTGCCGGAGAGCCACCAGTAGACCACCTTTTGCCCGGCCTTGATCTGCTTGCCGTAGTAGTCAAAATCGCGGGTGGCGGTGCGGCGGAAGTAGATTGCCGGGGTGGCCCAGCGGATGATTTCATCGGGGGCGGTGTCCCAGACCGTATCGGTTTGCAGAAGACCAAGAAGTTCGGGCTGGTGGGCGAGGGCTTGCAGGCCCGCTGCGATGGAATAGCGGGTGGTGTCATTGCCCGCCGCGACCAAGAGGCAGAAGAAATTACGGAATTCGTGTTCGGGCATCACGGTGCCATCGGCGGCGGGCTGCATGATCAAGGGCAGGATACCCGAGCGGTCGCCCGAAGCGGCTTTGCGGGCCATCAGGTCTTTGGCATAGACGAACAGCTCGGCTCCGGCGGGGGAGTTGAACGGCATCATGCGAAATTCGTCGGTGGTCATCTTGTCGAGGACGTGGCTGGTGAAATCGGGATCGGTGTTGGCGATCAGAGCATCGCCTTTGGCGACCAGCCACGGCAGATCGGCGTCGGGCGTGCCCATGATCCGGCCAAGCATCCGCATCGGCAGTTGGCGGGCGATCTCGGTCGTGGCATCAAAGGTGAGTTTCGGCAGGATAGTGTCGAGAATATCGACACAAATATCGCGGATCACTTGTTCAAACTGCGCAATCACCGGGCGCGAGAAGGCTTTGGCGACGCGGATGCGGGTGGCCATATGTTCGGCGCCGTCAGTTTCCTGAAAGGTGCGGCGGGCGAGATATTCCTCATAGGACTGATCCTCGATGCGGATGCCACGGGCGGAGGACAACAGGTCGGTCTGGCGGTTGAGTTCCAGAATGTCGGCATGGCGCGTGACGCTCCAATAGTTTTCGCCTTGGGCATAGGCGGTCCAATGCATCGGATCGTCGCGGCGCAGGCGGGCAAAGGTGTTCAGCGGGGCACCCTGCGCGAAGGCGGCATGGCTGGACAGATCGGCATGGCCATCATCGGTGGGAGTCCAAAGCGTCATATTTCCTCGCTTGCCGTGGGGCTGATTTATAAATATACTATACATGTTCATAAATATGTAAAGAGAAAGATCATGCATATTGCGGTGCTGGTGGCGAACACCGACGAGAGTGCCTTTGCGCAAGCACATCCGAAGGATAGCGCGAAATTTGCGGCGCTGTTGCAGGGGTTGCGACCCGATTGGCAGGTCAGTGCGTTTTCGGTGAAGGACGCAGAGTTTCCGGCGGAGAGGCAGCAGTTTGATGGTTGGATCATCACCGGAAGCCCGGCCTCGGTCCATGATTCTGCGGCTTGGGTGGGGCGGTTGTTTGGGCTTATCCGTGAGATTGTGGCGCGGGGCGAGCCGCTGTTTGGCGCGTGCTTTGGGCATCAGGCGATTGCTATGGCGTTGGGCGGGGTGGTCGGGGACAATCCCGGCGGTTGGGTGTTTGGCGCGGTGGATACGGAGATGGAGGGGGAGAAAATACGGCTCTATGCGGCGCATAGAGAGCAAGTTTTGGTAGTGCCGAAGGGGGCGGTGGTGTTGGGCGGCAATGCGGAATGTGCGGTGGGAAGTTTTGCTATGGGGCGCGGGGTGCTGACCACGCAGTATCATCCTGAGATGACGCAGGGGTTCATGGCGGCACTGGTGGCGGAATATGCGGGGAAGCTACCTGCGGATGTGGCTGCGCGGGCGAAGGCAAGTTTGGACGTGCCTGTGGATTGCGATGTGATCGCGGCGCGGATCGTGCGGTTTTTTGAGGACGCCCTCGGTTAAAAGGCGTAGATATGGGAGGTTTAGCGCCTATTATGTGACACCAAATCCGGTGCGATCCAGCGGCCAGACCGGGCGGCGGACGCGGGTGTAGGGGCGGAGGTGGGCTTGCGGGGTAGCGAGGGCTCCTGTGTCGCAGACGATGACTTTGCCCGCAATCGGCTCAAACGCGGCGCGGAAGTGCTGCATGGATTTGACGACCAGAAAGCGCAGTGTGCTGGGTTCTATGCCAAAGGTGCGGACCTGCATCAAGTCGAGCATCTGGCCGGGTTGCGTGACGACCAGAATATCAATGCCTTGCACACGCAAAACGACGGTGGGGCCGAAGCTGTGGGTGATGCCGCCAAGGATGGGGCCGTTGCCGGTGTAGCTGCCATCCGACAGGTGGATGATCTCGCCTGTCACATTCAGCGGGCCACCGCCAAAGCTGGGGTCTTGTTTGCCGCCCAGCGCGAGGGTGACTTGATCGCCGATTTTGTGACGGTGCAGGATGTTTGCAGCTTGGGCGTCGATCATTGGGGCGAAGGCTCCGCCAGTTGCACCAGCGTCAAGCAGGGCTTGCAACAGCGCGGTGGCGTCGCCGTAAGCGCCTGCACCTGGATTGTCGGCGTAGTCGGCGATGATCAACGGGCCTTTGCTGGCATCGAAATCGCGGGCTTGCAGGGCTGCGGCGGCGGGGGTCAGGAAATCGTTCGACACCGACTCGCGTTGCGCCCAGATTGTGTCGGCCAGGGCCTCGGCAATCGCTTGGGCGCGGGCGGCGGCGGTGGGGATGTTTTGGTCGTAGCTGACCAGAACGGTCGGGCCTGCTTCCAGAATATCGGCTTCGGCGAAGCCCGCGTTGATCGAGACGGCAAGGATGCCGGGTTCGGATTCGCACTGTGTGGCGCGGGTGTAGAGGGCGGCGGTTTGCGGCACGTCGCTGCGGCCCGCGTTGGCTTCATCAAGCATCGGGCGATGGGCGCGTAGCGTAATGGGGTTTGTGTTACCGCGCAGCATCGCATCCAGCAGGCGGGCGGCGTGGCGGCCGGTTTCGCGCATGTCGATATGGGGATAGGTCTTGTAGCTGACCATGATCTGCGCCTGCGCGACCATTGCGGGCGTCACCATCGCGTGCAGATCCAGCGTGACGGCGATGGGCATAGCCGGGCCGACAATGGTGCGCAGGCGGTGGAGGAGTTCGCCCTCGCCATCCTCGCAGAACGTCGGCACCATCGAGCCGTGCAGGCTGAGCAGGATACCATCGAGGCTGGCGCGATGCTGCCGCGCGCCGTCGCAGATCAGGCCCGCGATATGCTCGAACGCCTCGCGGGACACGCGCGCGCCGGGGGTGGCATGGGCGGAGACTATGTGGGTGATCTGCCAGCCTGCCTTGCTGCCAATGTCAAGGAATCCGGCGAGTTCTTCGTTGACGTCGCCGAAGCGGTCGATGGCGGTTTGGCCCTTGTCCAGCACATCGTTGCGGAAATCTTGCAGCGTGGTTTCGCCGCGTTTGAAGGTGTTGCTTTCGTGGACGAAGGCGGCGGTCAGGATGTGGAAGGGCATGGGCGGGCTTTCAAAGCGGGTGGAAGCAGGCGGTCGGGTGATTTGTGGCATCCAGCGTGGGGCGCTCAGCGCGGCAGCGGTCTGTGGCCTGCGGGCAGCGCCCGGCAAAGGCGCAGCCGGGTGGCAGATCGAACGGGCTGGGGATTTCACCGCTGAGCGGCGCTATGGCGCGGCGGCGGGCTGGATCGGGGGCGAAACCGCTGTCGATCAGGGCGCGGGTGTAGGGGTGGCGTGGTTTAGCATCGGCGGTGGGCAAGATTTCGACCACGGCACC
The DNA here is from genome assembly GCF_049896245.1 of Cypionkella sp. TWP1-2-1b2. Lineage (NCBI taxonomy): Bacteria > Pseudomonadati > Pseudomonadota > Alphaproteobacteria > Rhodobacterales > Paracoccaceae > Cypionkella > Cypionkella sp. TWP1-2-1b2. The sequence continues at coordinate 3,936 of NZ_JAFCTX010000028.1, forward strand.
CAGATACATCACCACGATGCGGTCACAGAAGTAGCGCACAAGGCCAAGGTCGTGGCTGATGAACAGGTAGGTCAGGCCCATCTGATCGCGCAGGCCCGCCAGCAGATCAATGATTTGGGCCTGAATAGAGACATCCAGTGAGGCCGTGGGTTCATCCAGCACCACAAATTCCGGGCGCAGGGCAAGGGCGCGGGCGATGCCGACGCGTTGACGCTGGCCGCCGGAAAGTTGGTGCGGGTGGCTGGTGGCCATGTGGGTGGGCAGGCCGACCGCGTCTAGCATCTCGGCGATCTGGCCGGGGGGCAGCGGGCGGCGCTGCACGGTGAAGGGTTCGGTCAGCACATCGGCGACGGAAAAGCGCGGGTCGAGCGAGGAATAGGGGTCTTGGAACACCATCGCCATGCGCTTGCGCGCGGCGCGTAAGGCGCTGGGGCCAAGGCTGGTGAGGTTGGTGCCGTCTAGGGTGACGCAGCCAGAACTAGGCTCTAACAAGCGTAAAACCAGCCTTGCGAGGGTGGATTTGCCGCAACCGCTTTCGCCGACGACGCCGACGACCTCGCCTTTGGCAATGGTCAGCGAGACATCGCGGACGGCCAGCATGGCGCGGGGGCGCTTGAGGAAGCTGCCGCCGGTTTGGAAGCGTTTGGTGAGGGATTCGATCTGGATCATCGGGGCGGTCATAACGCGGACTCTGGCAGGTGCAGGCAGGCGGCTTGGCCATCGCCTCGGGTTATCAGGGGTGGGGTTTGCTTGGCACATGCGGCGGTGGCTTTGACGCAACGGGGGTGGAAGCGGCAGCCTGTGGGGTATTGGCGGGCGGAGGGGACTGCGCCGGGGATGCCGCGCAGGGTGCCGCGCGCCATGCCTTCCTGCGGGATGCAGGTGATCAGGGCTTTGGTATAGGGGTGCTGGGGGGCGGCGAAGATCGGGGCGACGGCGCCTTCTTCCGCCAGACGGCCCGCATAGAGCACCGCCACCCGGTCGCAGATTTGCGCCACGACGCCCATGTCATGCGTGATCAACAGCAGGGCGACGCTCTTTTCACGCACCAAGCCCGCGAGGATTTGGATGATTTGGGCCTGCACAGTGACGTCTAGCGCCGTGGTCGGCTCATCAGCGATCATCAGTTCGGGATCGCCTGCGAGCGCCATGGCGATGACGATGCGTTGCTTCATGCCGCCGGAAAGCTGATGCGGCCAAGCCTCGGCCACCGCCTGCGCCTCAGGGATGCGGAGTTGGGTCAGCAGATCGAGCGTACGGGCGCGGGCGGCTGGTTTGGTCAGGCCGAGGTGCAGACGGGAAACCACGTCGATCTGCGCGCCGATCCGCTGCACGGGGTCGAGGGCGGTCATCGGGTTTTGAGTGACAAAGCCGATGCGGCGGCCCCTGAGGGCGCGGCGTTGGGGGTCGGTAAGGGTGGCAAGGTCTTGGCCATCAAACCGCACCGAACCGGCACTAACATGGCCGCCAATCAGCGGCAGCAGACCCATCGCGGCCATGGCGGTGAGGGATTTTCCAGAGCCGGATTCGCCGACAAGGCCAAGGGTTTGGCCTCGTTCCAACCGCAGACTCACACCATCCAGCAGTTGCGCCGAGCCGATGGCAACGCTGACGTTTTGCAGCTCCAACAGCGCGCTCATACCGCCCTCCGCATCCGGGCGCGGATGTCGAGTTCGGCGATCAGCGCATCGCCGTAGAGGTTGATGGCGACGACGGTTATGGCGACGGCGAGGCCGGGAAAGATGATGATCCATGGCGCTTTGAACACCAGAGCCGAGCCTGCCGACATCATGCCGCCCCAAGATGGCACCGGGGGTTGTGCGCCAAGGCCGAAGAAGCCGAGGGTGGCTTCCAGGATGATGGCGTCTCCGGTGGCGAGCATGGCGCTGACCAGCACCGGGGCGAGGGCGTTGGGCAGCAGGTGGCGGAACAGGATGTGGGCGTTGCCAGCACCCAGGCTGGCAGCGGCTTCGATGAAGGTTTCGCCCTTTAGGGTCATGATCTGGGCGCGGGTCAGGCGGGTGAATTGCGCGAGATAGGCGACGGATATGGCGACCATGGTGCCAGTGGTGCCGGAGCCGATGATCGCCACGAGGATCAGCGCGATCAGGATTTCGGGGAAGCTCCATGTCAGGTCCACCACGGTGGTGACGGCGCGGTCGAACCAGCCGCCGAACCATGCGGCGGCGGCACCCAAGGTCATGCCACACAGGACTGAGATAGTGATGGCGATGCTGCTGACCGACAGCGAGGTGCGCGCGCCGTAGATCAGGCGGGTGAGCAGGTCGCGGCCAAATTCGTCGGTGCCAAGCCAGTGGCTGGCGGAGGGCGATTGATACGCGGATTTAAGTGCTTGGGTATCATAGGCATAGGGGGTCAGCAGCGGGGCGGCGATGGCGGCGAGAATAACAAGGATCAGCCAAAGGCCAGCCGGGGCGCCTGCGGGGCGGCGGAGGGCGCGGATTTGGGCGGGCAGGGTCATGCGAGAGCCGCCCGCACGCGGGGGTCCATCGCGGCTTGCAGGATGTCACCCAGCAGAGTGCCAAGCATGACGGCCATCGCCAGCATCAACAGGCAAGCTTGCACCACGGGGTAATCGTGTTGGCTGAGCGATTTGATCAGCAGGGTGCCAAGACCGGGACGGGCGAAGACCACCTCTACCGTGACCGCACCGCCGAGAATCCAGCCGATTCTTAGTGCCAGAATCGTCACCACCGGGATCAAAGCATGGCGCAGGACATGGCGGAGTTGGATGCGCAAAGGCGACAATCCCTTAGCGTGGAGAAGGGTGACGAAATCACGGCCAGAGGCTTCGATCATCGCGACGCGGGTAATACGGGCGACGAGGGCGGTGGCGCCTAGGCCAATGGTCAGAACGGGCAAAACCAAGGCGCTGGCACTGCGCGCACCGGATACCGGAAACCAGCCCAGCCAGACCGAAAAGATCAGCATCAGGATCAGACCAAGCCAGAAGCTTGGCATGGTGGAGCCTAGGAGGACGCCGCCCATTATGGCTCTATCCGGCCATTTGTCTCGATTTAGCGCGGCCAAAACACCGAAACCGATGCCGACCACCGACGAAAACAGCAATGCCAGCCCGCCCAGCCGCAGCGAATGTGGCAGGGCTTGCAGGATCAGATCTGACACCGGGCGGCGGGCGACGATGGCGGTGCCAAGATCGCCCTGCATCACTTTCGACAGCCAGATGCCATATTGCACGGGCAGGGGCTGATCAAGGCCATAGCGGGCCTCCATCTCGGCGCGCGCGGTGGGGGACGATCCGACTTTCAGCAGGTTATCCACTGGATCGCCGGGGATGAAATGCAGGATCAGGAATATCACCAAGGACACGGCAAGGAACATCGGCACAAGCATCACGATCCGACGGATCAGATAGGTATACATGGCCGTGCCCCCTGCCCTGCGCCGTTATTCCTTTACTTCCATATCCATCACCGCAACCGAGCCTACGACGGGCGCGTTCAGGGTGGCGGGCATCACCAGACGGTCGGCGTTATAGGCGACGCTTTCGACGGGTTGATAGATCGGCGCCATCGGGAACTGGGTCAGCACGTATTCATGGTAGGCTGTGAAGTTGGCGACCCGCTCTGCCATGTTTTTCGAGCCTGTCATGGCAGCTTTGCGCAATTCTTCGGCTTTGGGATCATTGAACATCGAGATGTTCGGATAGCCCAGACGGTCTGCACCAAAGAACCAATCGACGATATCGGCATTGTCCCAGTCATAAGAACGCACGGCGAGTTGCTGGGTGCCGGTCTTGTATTGATCGCGGATCATCGAACTGTCGAAGGTGGTGATTTCGGCCTCGACCCCAACCGCTTTCAACTGCGCCTGAACCACTTCGGTCAGGCGGCGGAAGATGCTGTCGCTTTGGGTCCACAGGCTGACTTTCAGCGGCACACCGTCTTTGGCGCGGACGCCACCCTCACCCATCACCCAGCCAGCCTCATCGAGCAAGGCATTGGCGCGGGCGGGGTCGTAATGGATTTTGGCGCTGTCCGCGACATGGCCTTCTGGCAGGGCGGAGATCAGGAAGGTGTCGGCGATGGAGCCTACGCCGCCGAACACCGAGGCGAGGATTTCTTCTTGGTTGATCGCTTTGGCGACAGCTTCACGCACCTTGATGTCATTGAAGGGGGCTTTGGTGACATTGATCGGCATGTAATATACGTCTTGGCCCGGAAGCGTCATAACGGCAAGGTTAAGCTCTTTTTTGACCTCTGACAAAAGGTCAGCGGGCACGCCCAGCAGCATATCGACGCCGCCGGTTTTCAGCTCCAGAAACGCGGTGGAATCTTCGGCGATTTCGCGGAAGGTGATTTTGGCGATATGGGCAGGGCCGGTGTTTTTCGCCAAGGGCGAGCCCCAAGTGTAGTCGTCATTGCGCACCAGCACGGTTTCTTGGCCGACGGTGAAGCTTTCCAGCCTGAACGGACCGGTGCCGTAAACCTCGGTCACGCCGTAATTGTCACCCAAAGCGGCGTAGGATTTCGGCTCGATCACCGACATGAAACTGGAGGACAGGTTATAGAGCATGTTCGGCTCGGGCCGCGCCATGACGAATTTGACGGTCAGATCATCGACCACTTCGACCTTTGCGATGGCTTCGGTCATATAGGCGTTTTCGCTGCCTTTGAAGGCTTCCAGCCACGGGCCGATGGTGGCGGCGTTGAAGAGTTCGCCGTTGTGGAATTTCACACCCAGTTTCAGGTGGAAGGTCCAGGACATGCCATCAGGGGCTTCTTCCCATGATTCAGCCAGCCATGGGTGGAACGACAGATCGGCGGCCTGGCTGACCATGCGGTCGAAGATCAGCGTGGTGGCCTTGTTCAGGTTGTTGGCTTTGATCGGGTTGTAGGTGGGCGCGCCGACCTCGCTGGTGTTCAGCACGAACACGGCTTCTTGGGCGACGGCGGCTTGGGCGGCGAACAGCGCGAACAGGCTGACGCTGGCGGAGAGAAGCGTTTTGCGGATGCTTAGGGTCATGGACAGATCCTCCTTTGTTGGTTTTTTTGTTTGTTATGTGGTGGGCTTGCTGGGGCCACGAGCCGAGCCGATATGGCCGATAAAACTGCCGTGTAGAGCCGAAACACGGGCCATGCGGGCCTCAACTGTCGCGCCGAGTTCGCGGAAAACCCCGTTGATCATCAGGCCGACCAGTGATGACATCGCCGAAGTGGCGTCCCAGAAATGATTGAGATCGGTGGGCACGGCGAAGACTTCGGTGACGGTGTCATGCGCCCACGAGCAATAGGGATCGGTGATCAGCGTCACCGGGATGTTTGCGTCGCGCGCAGCCAAAGCCAGATCGCGGGTCAGGCGGGAATAGCGGCGGGCGTCGATCAGAACGAGGGTGGTCTCTGTAGGATCGTCCAGCAAAACCTCGGCAAAGTGGCCAGCGGCAACATCGCAGAGCTGCACACCCGCGCGCAGGTATTGCAGGTTGTGGGCGAGTTCGGCGGCGCGACCGCGTTCGGTCTGAAAGCCCGCCACCCAGACAGAGCGGCGGTGCGACAGGCGATTGACGGTGGCATCAAAGGCGGCGCTGGCGGCCATTTCATAGACGGCTACTAAGGCGGCCATCTCACGTTCCAGCGCACGGGAAAGCTCGGCATTGCCACTTTGGCTGCGGCGGTGGAAATCTTGCAACCGGTCGCCGATCAGCCAGACGGTATCGCCCAGATCAAGTTGAAGACTGCCTTTGAGGTCTTTCAGATGGCGGTAGCCCAAGGTGCGGCAGAAGCGGCCCACAGTGGCCTCGGACACGCCGACTTTAGCGGCCACCGAAGCGGCGGTTTCAAATGGCAGCGATTGCAGATTGGCCAGCAGAAACCCGGCAATCGCACGGTCTGACGGGGTGCCCTCGGTGTTGGCAAGTGTCAGGCGCTGCCGCAGATCGCCCGAAGCGGCGGTGGGGTCTTGCGAAAAGGGCGGGTCGTCTTGCGGCAAATCCGGGGTTCCTTTTGGGTGTCAGGAAAGACTGTCAGGATTCTGTCATTCGGTCAAGCTTGCAAGTAAACTGAAATAAATCTAGCGTGACCCGCACCGCTGACAGGAGACCAGCCATGACCCAGACCCGCGCGCCGTTGCGCATTGACGCCGCCCATCTGCGGCTGGTGCGCCTGCCGCTGGTGACGCCGTTCACCATTGCCACTGGCACGATGACCGAGAAAATCTTCCCGCTGCTGGTGCTGAAATCGGGTGGGATTGAAGGCTACGCTGAAGGCGTGATGGACCCGCTGCCGGATTATCTGGAGGAAACCGTGGCGGGGGCGATGGGCCTGCTGCGCGATGTGTTGCTGCCGCAGCTGATCGGGCAAAGCTTTGCGCATCCACAGGAATTGGCGCGCAAGCTGCTGCCGTGGCGGGCCAATCATATGGCGAAGGCCACGGTGGAAATGGCGTTCTGGGATCTGTGGGCGAAATCGCTAAACCTGCCACTGCAAAGCGTGCTGGGCGGGGCGGGCGATGCGATTGATGTCGGGGTCTCATTGGGGATCGGACCGATTGCGACCACGATGCAGCGGATCGCCAGCCATCTGGAGCAGGGTTACAAACGCATCAAGCTGAAGGTGAAACCGGGGCATGATCTGGCCTTGTTGCGGGCGGCGCGGGCGGAGTTTCCGGGGGCGCATCTGACGGTGGATGCCAATTCCTGCTATACTTTGGCCGACACGGCGCTGTTGCAGCGGATGGATGATTTCGATCTGGATTATATCGAGCAACCGCTGGCGTGGGATGATATTCACGACCATGCCACGCTGCAAACCCGGCTGCGCACGCCGATCTGTCTGGATGAATGTATCCGCACCGTCGAGCATACCCGCAAGGCACTGCAAATGGATGCGGCGCGGGTGATCAATATCAAGGTTGGCCGCGTTGGCGGCTATGCCAACGCTTTGCGCATCCATGATCTGTGCGAGGCGTTTGCGGTGCCAGTCTGGTGCGGCGGGATGCTGGAATCAGGCGTAGGCCGGGCGCATAATATTCATCTGTCCACACTGCCGAACTTTACCAAACCGGGCGATACCTCATCTGCCAGCCGTTACTTCACGCGGGATATTATCGAGCAAAAGCTGGAAACCACGGCGGGGCGGATGCCGGTGCCGCAGGGGGCTGGGATTGGGGTGAGCCTTGATCTGGACTATCTGAAGACCGCGACTCTGAGCCATGAAAGTTTTGCCGCATGAGCGAGATTACGTTCCACGACCTGTCGGGCATGGCCGAGTTTCGCGCCGCCGAGGATTTGCAGCGCAGCGTTTGGGGCGCTGGGGATCAGCCTGACCCTGCCGATCTGATGATGGTGGTGCAGGGCTTGGGCGGGCTGGTTGGCGGGGCTTTTGCGGGCGATGTGCTGATGGGCTATGTCTTTGGCCTGCCCTCATGCGACCCTGCGGTGCAGCACTCGCATCGGCTGGCGGTGCTGCCGGAAGCGCGCGGGCTGGGGCTGGGCGCAAGGCTGAAATTCTATCAGCGTGACTGGTGCTTGGCGCGGGGGATAAGCACGGTGCAGTGGACCTATGATCCGCTGCGTCCTATCAACGCCGCACTGAACATTCACCATCTGGGCGCGCAATCGGGCCGCTATCTGGTGGATTATTATGGTGCGATGGAGGGGATCAATCGCGGCATCGCCTCGGATCGGGTGTTGGTGGATTGGGCGCTTGATACCGAGGCGGTCGCGGCGCGGGCTTTGGGTAAGACGGGTTTGACGGTTGCGGGTGAAGTGTTGCCGCTGGCCTTGCCGCAAGATCTCGACGCATTGTTGGCACAGGATATGGCGGCGGCCTCGGCCCTGAGGATGCAGTTGCGGATGGCGTTGCAAGAGCGGATGGCGCAGGGGCAACGCATTGTCGGGTACGACAAGCAAAGCCGCTGCTACCGTCTGGCCTGAGGCCGTCGCGCCGATGGAAGCGCATCGGTTGTTGGATTAGATTTCCCGCACCAACCGCAAGGCGTCATAGATCGCGGCGTGGATGTTGCGGGCCTCTACCGCGTCTCCGATACGGAACAGTTGAAAACCTGCCGGACCGCCACCATGAGTTTGCGGTTGGCCTGCGATGAAAGCCTCGTAATCAACCGCACCCAAATTGACGGATTTCGGTTTGAGATCAAAGTAGATGTCAGCCAACGGCTGGGTGCCGTGGTTCACCACGATTTGATCGTAATGCGCAGTTTTGCCCAAAGTCATGTAGTCGGAATCCACCGTGGCTTTGATCTGGTTGCCGTCTTTCTCCACCCCGGTCAGGCGATACGTCACGGTAAAGGTGACGGGTTTGTCTTGCAGCGCGCGCATATAGGGCACAAGGTTCATCGCCATAACGTCCGGCGCGAAGGTGCGGTCGGGGGTCATGATTTCCACCTTCGCACCGGATTCAGCAAGGGTTTGGGCGGCTTGCAGGGCGGTGTGGTCGCCCGCATCGTCGTAGAGAAGCACATTGCTGCCCGGTTTCACATCGCCTGACAGGATATCCCACGCTGAAACGGTCAGATCATTGCCGAATTTTAGAATATCTTTCTCGGGCATCCCCCCCGTGGCGATGATCACCACATCGGGGTTTTCGGCCAGAATCTCAACGGCTTCAGCCCAGGTGTTGAAGCGGAACTCGACCCCCAACGCCGCGCATTGCGCCATGCGCCAGTCGATGATGCCGATCATCTCGGCGCGACGTTTGGTTTGCGCGGTCAGGCGGACTTGGCCGCCGGGTTGCGGGGCGGCTTCAAACACAGTGACTTTATGGCCGCGTTCGGCTGCGACGCGGGCGGCTTCCAGACCTGCGGGGCCTGCGCCGACCACCACCACCTGCCGCTTGGTAGCGGCGGGTTTGATGGCGTGCGGTTGGGTTTCTTCGCGGCCAGTGGACGGGTTGTGGATGCACAAAGCCATGCCGCCTTGGTAAATCCGGTCAAGGCAATAGGTGGCACCGACGCAGGGGCGAATGTCATCCTCGCGGCCCTCGACGATCTTTTGTACGAAATGCGGATCGGCCATATGGGCGCGGGTCATGCCGACCATATCCAGCTGGCCCGAGGCGATGGCATGGCGGGCGGTGGCGACATCGGGAATGCGGGCGGCGTGGAAAGTGGGCAGGCCGACTTCGGCGCGGATACGGCCTGCGAAATCCAGATGCGGCGCGGATTTCATACCGTGAATCGGGATCACATCGGTCATCGCGGCATCGGTGAAGATGCGGCCTTTGATGATATTCAGGAAATCGACCAGACCGGAGTCGCGGAACATTTTACCGATGGCGATGCCTTCATCGGCGGAAATGCCGCCCTGTTCGACCTCATCCGCGGTGTAGCGGACGCCGAGCAGGAAGTTTTCCCCCACACGTTTACGGCAAGCCGTCAGCACATCCATCGCAAACCGGGCGCGGTTCTCCAGGCTGCCGCCATAGGGCGCGGCAAGGGAGTTGGTGAACGGCGACATGAATTGGTCCATCAGATGGCCGTAACATTCGAATTCAACGCCATCGAGGCCGGCTTCTTTCATCCGCTCGGCGGCGTCGGCGTAGTCCTGGATGATGCGTTCAATGTCCCAATCTTCGATCACCTTCGGGAAGGCACGGTGGCTGGGTTCGCGGGCGGAACTTGCGCCCACGACCGGCAGCCAATCGCCTTTGTCCCAGCGGGTGCGGCGGCCCAGATGAGTAAGCTGGATCATCACGGCAGCCCCAGCCTCGTGGCAATCATCGGTCAGTTGCTTCATCCATTTCACCACCTCGTCTTTGTAGGCGAGGATGTTGTTGAACACCGGCGGGCTGTCTTTCGACACCGCCGCCGAGCCTGCGGTCATCGTCAGCGCAACACCCGCTTTGGCGCGTTCCAGATGGTAAAGCCGGTAGCGATCCTTCGGCATGCCGTCTTCCGGGTAGGCCGGTTCATGGCTGGTGGTCATGATGCGGTTGCGCAGGGTCAGGTGCTTAAGCTGGTAGGGTTGCAGCAGCGGATCGGTGGACATTCGGGCCTCGCAGAGGGCTGGGGTGTTACGGCTGGGGTTTTGCGCAGGAAAACAGGAATCGACATATGTGTCAAGTTTTCTGTCTTGAGGTTGATATACGGCGGCTGCGGCTTTAGGTTGGTGCGATGGATACGGGGCAAACATCAGAACGTGGCTGGCGCGGCACGCCGGAAATCTGGCTGGACGCGGCCTATGCGCTGCTGGTTGAAGGCGGTGTTGAAGCGGTGAAGGTGATGCCTTTGGCCGCAAAGCTGGGGCTGTCGCGCACCAGTTTCTATTGGCATTTTGCTGACCGTGAGGCGCTTTTGGCCGGGCTGATCGCGCGCTGGCAAAGCCGGAACACCGCAAATCTGATCGCCCGCACCAAGGCCCCTGCCCTGACGATTGCGGAAGCCATGCTGAACGTCAACGATTGCTGGATCACGCCCGGACTGTTTGACAGCCGGATGGAGTTTGCGATCCGCACTTGGGCGCTGACGGACAGCGCTTTGGCCGAGGTGTTGCAGGCAGCGGATCTGATGCGTGTTCAGGCTCTAACCGCCATGTTTGAGACGTTTTCCTACCCGCAGCATGAGGCGCGGGTACGGGCGCAGACGGTGTATCTGACACAGGTGGGCTATATCTCGATGCGGACCCAGGAATCGTTGGAGTTCAGGCTGCACAATATCCCGGATTATGTGCTGATCTTCACCGGCAAGGCCCCAACCGCAGCAGAGCTGGCAGCGTTTCGGGCACGCAATCAGGCGGGTTAGAGCCTATTCGCGTGCAGCGGCGGCCAAAACGTTGGCGGCGTTCAGCAGCAGGGGAATATCGCCACCGATACCGAGGAAGGTCACGCCCATCTCGCGGTAATGCTTGGCGAGTTTCAAATCAAAGGTCAAAATCCCTGCCGCTTTGCCGCTGGCGACGATCTGACGCATCGCCGTGTCGATGGCGGTTTGCACTTCGGGGGCGGCGGTGTTGCCGGGGAAGCCCATATCGGCGGCCAGATCAGACGGGCCGATGAAAATGCAGTCGATACCAGGAAGGCTCAGAATCTCGGGCAAGGCAGCCAGACCCGCGCGGCTTTCCACTTGCAGGATCAGGCAGGTTTCTGCGTTGGCGGTCGCCAGATAGTCACTAATACGGCCAAAATCGGCAGCCCGTGCCACCGCAGCCCCCAAGCCACGCACGCCTTCGGGTGGGTATTTCATGGCCTGCACCATTTGCTGTGCATGGGCGACGCTTTCGATCATCGGCACCATCACGGTCTGGATGCCGAGGTCGAGCACTTGTTTGACCAGATGCACTTCACCCACCGGGATTCGCACGACGGTGCTGGTGCGGGTGCCAATGGTTTGCGCCTGCGCCAGCATGGTGGGGATCGAGTTCGGACCGTGCTCGCCATCAATCAGCAGCCAATCAAAACCGCAGCCCGACAGAAGTTCGGCGGAATAGGGGCTGGCGAGGTTCAGCCAGATGCCAAATTGCGGCAGCTTTGCCGCCAACGCGGCTTTCAGGTGGTTTTTCGGCGCGGGCATGGCTGGTCCTTGCGGCTGGGGCTGTCAGCGTTTGAGGGATTCATAGCACGGATGGCGGCGGTGGACAGGGGCGGATGAACCTTAGCTTTGGCGACTTGCGCCAATCGGCACAATGGCGATAGTTGGCGGATGAGCCAGGATACCCCCCCGCCGCGCGACACACGCCATGCTTTGCCGATGGCGCTGTTGCGGGCGCGCGAGGCGGTGATGACGCGGTTTCGCCCGATGCTGGCGGCGCATGATATCAATGAGCAGCAATGGCGGGTGATACGGGTTTTGGGCGACGTTGAGGCCTTGGATGCGACCGAAGTGGCGGTGCGGGCGAATATCCTGGCGCCGTCATTGACCCGGATGATCAAGGCGATGACCGAGCGCGGGTTGATCCAAAGGTCACGCGATGCCAGCGATGGGCGGCGGGTGATGCTGTCGATTGCACCCGAGGGGCGCGCGCTATTGGGGCTGGTGGCGCCGGATTCGACGGCGATCTATCGACAGTTGGAGGCAGACTATGGCCCCACGCGCATGGCGCAACTGGTTGAGATGCTGGTTGCGCTGGCAGATTTGGATCAACCCAAGGCCGATTGAGCGGTTAAATCGAACTGCGCCGTTCAAATAGCGCGATCAAAGCGATGCGCTGCATTGACCTTTGCGGCAAAGACATAAACTCTTGGGGATAGAAACAGATAAAGTAGAAGCCTGCGCGTTGCTGCGGGTTTTCGGAATCAGTCAGGGTTGCACTCATGTCATTTTTTACCGCCCACCGCGTCACTGCGATTGTGGTGTTTGTCGCCGCCGCCGCTTGGGTGGCCACCGGGGAATTCTCGGCTGTGGGCAGCGAGGAGTTGAAAAAGGACGAGGCTGCGGAGACTGCGGAAACGGCGGCGACCGAGGCTGCTGTGGCGGCGGGAACCGAAGCGGCGGCAGCGCAGCGCACGGTGGCGGCGGTGGCACCGATGTTTATCGACTACGCGCGCGAGATCCGGATTTCGGGGGCGACCGAGGCAGATAAGCAGGCGGTGCTGGCGGCGCGAGCCTCTGGCATCGTGCATAAACTGGGCGTCGCGCAGGGCGGTGAGATTGCGGCGGACGCCTTGGTGGTGGAGTTGGAAGGCTCGGAAGTCATCGCCGGGGTCGATACGGCGCAGGCGGCTTTGGAGCAGGCGACGGAAACGTTGCGGGTGGGGCAGGCCCTGTATGATAAGGGCAGCCTGCCCGAGTTGGAGTTGATCACCCGCAGGGCTGCGAAGGCGGCGGCAGAGGCCGGGTTGTCGCAGGCCAATGCGGCGCAGGATCGGCTGCTGCTGAAAGCGCCGTTTGCGGGCACGGTTGATACGGTGGATGTCGAATTGGGCGAATGGGTGCAGACCGGGGCGGCGATTGCCACCATTCTGGCGCTGGACCCGATCGTGGTGAAAGCCGAAGTCAGCGAGCGCGATGTGGCGTTTGTGGCGATCGGATCAAAAGCCAAGGTGCGGCTGGTGGACGGCGTTGAGATGGAGGGGGTGGTGCGGCATGTGATGCGCCAAGCCTCGGAAAAGACGCGGACCTTTGGGGTTGAGGTGGCTTTGCCGAACGCCGATCATGCGATCCCTGCGGGCATGACGGCAGAGGTGCGGTTGTACACGGCAGCGGTGCCTGCGGTGGTGGTGCCTCGATCCATCATAACGATCAACGAAGATGGCGTGATCGGGTTGCGGGTGGTGGGGCCGGACAACAAGGCGGCGTTTGCGCCGGTGACGGTGATTGATGATGGCGAAGCAGGCATGGTGGTGACCGGGGTTCCGACGGACCTGCGCGTGATCGTGGCGGGGCAGGATCTGGTGTCGGACGGCGATGTGGTGACGGTGTCGGAACTGACCCCGGCGCAAGCAGAAGAGGCGCTGAAATGAAGCTGGTAGAGCTTGCAATCCGCAACGCGCGGCTGACGCTTTCGGTGCTGATCTTCCTGATTTTTTCGGGTGGGATGGCCTATTACACCATTCCGAAGGAAGCCGAGCCGGATGTTCAGATTCCGATCATCTATGTCTCGATGACCTTGGACGGCATTTCGCCCGAGGATGCCGAGCGGCTGTTGCTGCGGCCGATGGAAACCGCGCTGAAATCTATCCAAGGCATCAAGAAAATGACTGCCACCGCCTATCAAGGTGGCGGCAACGTGTTGCTGGAGTTTCAGGCCGGGGCGAATTTGGCCAAGGCGAAGTCGGATGTGAAGGACGGCGTCGATGATGCCCGCCCCGATCTGCCAGCGGAAGTCGATGAGCCGACGGTGAACGAGGTCAACCTGTCGGAATTCCCGGTGCTGGTCGTCACCTTGTCGGGCGATGTGCCCGAGCGCACCTTGAACGCCACGGCGCGGGCATTGCGGGATCGGATTGAGGATGTTCCGGGCGTTCTGGATGCCGCCTTGCGGGGCGTGCGCGAGGATGTGGTTGAGATCGTGATTGATCCGGCCAAGCTGTCGTCCTACGGCTTGCGGCCCGATACGATGATCGCCGGGTTCAACGCCAACAACCGCTTGATCGCGGCGGGCTCGTTGGAGGGCGCTGAGGGTCGCTATGCGATCAAAGTGCCATCGCTGATTGAGACGGTGCAGGATTTGGCCGGGCTGCCGGTGGTGGCCGAGGGCAATGCGATTGTGCGGGTCAGCGATCTGGCAGAAATCCGGCCTGCGCTGAAAGACCCTGAAACCATCACCCGGCTGGATGGCAAATCCGCCGTGGCGATTGAGGTGTCTAAACGCATCGGCTCGAACCTGATTGATACGGTGGACAAGGTGAAAGCCGTGACTGCCGCGTTGCAAAAGCAGATGCCGCCGGGGGTGGTGGTGTCGTTTAGCCAAGATAAATCCACGACCATCCGGCAAATGCTGAGCGATTTGCAAAACTCGGTGCTGACGGCGGTGGTCTTGGTGTTCATCGTGATCCTGTATGCGCTGTCGGTGCGGTCTTCGATTTTGATCGGGCTGGCTATTCCTTCATCGTTCCTGATGGGGATTTTGGGGCTGCAAATGGCCGGGCTGACGGTGAACCTTGTGGTGCTGTTCAGCCTGATCCTCGCGGTGGGGATGCTGGTGGATGATGCCATCATCGTGGTGGAATATGCCGAGCGCCGGATGGGCGAGGGCATGGACAAGCGCGATGCGTTTGCCGAGGCCAGCCATAAAATGGCGGGGCCGGTGATCGCCTCGACCCTGACGCGGATTGCGGCGTTCTCGCCCTTGCTGTTCTGGCCGGGGGTGGTCGGCGAGTTCATGAAATACATGCCTATCACGCTGATTGCGACTTTGTCGGCGTCGATGCTTTATGCGCTGATCTTTGTGCCGACTTTGGGCGCGATCATCGCCAAGCCGTTCGCGCATCCGCCTGTGCATAAGGATGGCGCGTACATGTGGGTGGTCGGCAAAGCCATTCGGCATCCGTTTATCGTGCTGTTTCTGGCGGTCAGCACGCTGGTTGCGGTGCCCTACAGCTATACCAAGTTCGGCAACGGCGTAGAGTTCTTCCCGAATGTCGAGCCTGATTATGGCCTTTTGTATGTCAAGGCGCGCGGCAACCTGTCGATTGACGAAAAGGACGTGTTGGTGCGGCAGGCCGAGTCTCGGATGCTGGGCTGGCCGGGTGTGAAGACGGTTTACACGCGGGTGGGCGGCACTGCGCAAGGCGGCGGTGAAGCCCCCGCTGATACCATTGGCACCATTCAATACGAATTTGTCGATTGGCGCGAGCGCAAGCCCGCCAATGACATTCTGGCCGATCTGCGCGTGGCGATGCAGGGTATTCCGGGGGTGGATATCGAAGTCTCGGTGCCCGCCGCTGGCCCGCCCACAGGCAAGGCCGTTCAGTTGCAACTGTCTGCCGATGATCCGGCAGGGCTGAACGATGCGGCCCGGGCGATTGCGCTGAAACTAGCGGCGATCCCGAATGTGATTGACGTGTCGAACGGTCTGCCTTTGCCGGGCGTGGATTGGGAATTGCAGGTTGATCGCGGCGAGGCCGCGCGTTATGGCGCTTCACCTGCGGCTGTCGGGGCTGTGGTGCAAATGGTGACATCCGGGCTGAAGCTGTCGGAATATCGCCCGGCAGGGTCGGATGACCCGGTGGATATCGTGCTGCGCTTGCCGCCCGAACAGCGGACGATTTCCGCGCTGGATCAGTTGCGGATTGAGACGCCCGATGGTCCTGTGCCGATCTCCAACTTCGTGACACGCTCTGCGGCGGCAACCACCGGCACGCTGACCCGGCTGGGTGGCGCGCGCACGATCACGGTGCAGGCCGGTATTGCGGCGGCGGCTGGCGTGCAGCCCGATCTGGTGCGCGGCGAGGTGCAGGCGATGGTCGAGAAAACCTTTGCCGAAGACGGCTATACCAAGGCCGGGATGCGCTGGATCATGGCCGGGGAAGATCAGGAACAGGCCGAGGCTGGGGCGTTCTTGGCCAAGGCGTTTGGCGCTGCGATCTTCCTGATTTTTGTGGTGCTGCTGGCGCAGTTCAACAAGTTCATCTCGGTGGGTTTGGTGTTGTCGGCGGTTTTGATGTCAACCATAGGGGTGTTCTTGGGGCTGATGATCATGGGGCAGCCATTTGGCGTGGTGATGACGGGGATCGGGGTGATCGCGCTGGCAGGCGTGGTGGTGAACAACAACATCGTGTTGATCGCGACCTATGACCAGTTGCGCGACGACGGCATGGACAAGATCGAGGCGGTGCTGGAAACCTGTCGCGAACGCGCCCGTCCGGTGGTGCTGACCGCACTGACGGCGATTTTCGGGGTGTTCCCGATTGCCTTCGGGCTGAACCTTGAACTGCTCAGCCACGAGACGACGATTGGCGCGCCGTCAACCCAATGGTGGATCTCGCTGTCGTCGGCGATTGTCTACGGGTTGGCGTTTGCGACGATCCTGACCCTGATCGTGACGCCATCGCTGCTGATGCTGGTCAGCCGGTCTAATCGGTCTTTGCGGGAAGGCCGGCGCTGGTTCTGGAAGAAGTGATTTTCTTGAAATCAGCAGGTTGCCACAACATATTGTGGCAACCTGTGCAAAAATTGCCAGTTTCCACAAGTCGTTCCCAGCGGGGAAGACGATTCAGCGTCATCATCAGCTCAGAGTCAAAAGTCAGTCCCGCTCAATCGCAATAGCGATGCCTTGGCCCACACCGATGCACATGGTCGCCAAACCGCGCTGACCGGGTTGCAGTTGCAAAGCCGCCGTCCCGGTGATGCGTGCGCCTGTCATGCCCAAAGGATGCCCCAGCGCGATAGCCCCGCCATTGGGATTGACGCGGGGGTCGTCGTCGGCAATGCCAAGCGCGCGCAGGGTGGCAAGACCTTGGCTGGCGAAGGCCTCATTCAGCTCAATCACCGCAAAGTCGGATGGCGTAAGGTTCAGGCGGGCCATCAGTTTCTGGCTGGCCGGGATCGGGCCAAGCCCCATGATGCGGGGGGAGACTCCTGCGGTTGCGCCGCCCAAGATGCGGGCGATGGGCGTCAGCCCGTGTTTATGCGCGGCAGCGGCAGTGGCGATGATCAGGGCGGTGGCTCCATCATTGACGCCGCTGGCGTTGCCTGCGGTGACGCTGCCACCTTTGCGGAACAACGTGCCGAGTTTGCCGAGGGCTTCCAGCGTGGTGGCGCGGGGGTGTTCGTCTTGGGTGATCAGCACGGGATCACCCTTGCGCTGCGGGATGCTGACCGGGGTGATTTCGCGGCCCAGGCGGCCATTGGCCTGTGCGGCGCTGGCTTTGGCCTGAGAGCGCAAAGCGAAGGCGTCTTGGTCAGCGCGCGAAATGTTGCAATCCTCGGCGACGTTCTCGGCGGTTTCAGGCATGGAATCTGTGCCGTATTGCGCCTGCATCACCGGATTGATGAAGCGCCAGCCAATCGTTGTGTCGAAGATTTCAGCGGCGCGGGAGAAGGCGGTTTCGGCTTTCGGCATCACGAAGGGCGCGCGCGACATCGACTCGACTCCACCTGCGATGATCAGATCGGCCTCACCCGCTTTAATCTGGCGGGCGGCGAGCAGGATGGCGTCCATGCCAGAGCCACAGAGGCGGTTGATGGTGGTGCCGCTGACGGTTTGCGGCAGACCGGCGAGAAGGCTGGCCATGCGGGCGACGTTGCGGTTGTCCTCGCCCGCTTGGTTGGCGCAGCCCATCACCACATCATCGACGGCAGCCCAATCGACGCCCGGATTGCGGGCGATCAGGGCGCGCAGCGGGATGGCGGCAAGATCATCGGTGCGGACCTGCGACAGGCTGCCACCGAAGCGCCCGATCGGGGTGCGGATATAGTCGCAAATGTAGGCCTCGGTCATGGCGGGCTCCAGCGGTATCAGGGATTACTTTAAGTATAAAATAACTGATGTGAATGTCGAGTGGAACATAGCGAAGGGGCAGAGGATTGCCCCCTGCCCCATTCTTCACTTCCTAAAGCCACGCGTTCCGTTACGGCGTCGCGGCAGGTCCTTCTTCCGCAGCGGCAGGATCTTTTACATCCAGTGCGGGCCAGAGCAGGCTTTGCTTGCCGCCGATTTTGGAATTGCTGAGCAGATCAAACTTCGCAGCAAAAGTGGTGAAGTCGGGCTCTTGCACCAAGGTTTCCAGCGGAGCCAGCCAGGCGAACTGGAAGGCGCGCTTCATCTCGGCGGCGGGGTCGAATTTTTGCGGCTTGTCGGTGATCGCCTCGACCAGTTTGGGGTCTTCGACGGCTTTCAGGGTGAAGCGGACGACGCGCAGCAGGGCATTGTCGCAGGTGGCCAGCAGATCGGGATGCGTCGGTTGCAGCAAAGCCGTGGTCACGACCAACGGGCCAACGGCGTGGATTTGGTAGTGCAGCGCCAGTTTGCCGCGCCACATTTCATTCGGCAAAGCGCCTTCCGGGGTGGCGGTGCAGAGCACCAGTTTGACCGAGTCTGCGGCCCAAGTCGTCATCGCCGCGTTGTTTTGCAGCAAGCCGACCTGCGCCGCCGCCAAAGCAGCCCAAGCGCGCAGGTTGTTTTCGCGCGACTTCGGCGGGGCTTCGGTGTCGAAGAACACCATGCTGGCCTGCATCCTGGCCGTCAGCCAAGCTTCAATCGCAGGCTGGCGGCTGTCTTGAGTGGCAAGGCCACGCACTTGGGCATAGGCCATGGCGATGCCACCAATGCGGCTGGGCACCGAGAGTTGTGCGCCTTGGGTCTTCATATCGGCCAAAGCATCGACGGCGGCCCAGTCGTGGATGCGGTCCACTACGCAATCGGCGATCAGGGTTTGCTGGGCCAGATCGGGCGGGGTTTCGGGCTTGGCTTCGGCTGCGGGATCAACCGGAGCCTTGGGGTCAACCTCGGGTGCGGCGGTGATCTGCAGCGCTGCATTGGCGTTTTTGACCAGATCGTTGATGAAATCATCGACCGGATTCAGCGCAGCTTCGACAGCGGCATTGGCTTCGGTGTCGAAATCAGAGCGGTTTTTGCTGTCATCCTTGTAGCGGCTGGGGATAGCAAGTTCGGTCACTGGCAGGACCGGATCAAAGCAGGCGAAAGGCTCTGGTTCGGCCTTGGGCTTGGTCTCGGCGATGGCGGATTGCGTGCCAAGGCCAAGGCTGATGGCTAAAATCAGGCGGGTGATGTGGGCGCTCATTGGCTAACCTCCGGTTGTAGCGTCAGGCTACGGACTTTTGTGGTAGCATCGGTGTTGCCCGCGTCAGCGGCTTTTTGCAGCCAGACCAAAGCTTGCTCTCGCGAAGCCGGCACACCCAGACCAAAGGCCAATGCATCGGCATAGGTCAGCATCGCGGGGACATCGCCAGCCGCGGCGGCCTTGGAGATCCATTGAGTTGAGGCCTCCAACTCGACCGTCGATTTTGCGCTAACCTGCAACAGCTTGCCATATTCGCGCATCCCTGCCGGATTGCCAGCTTCGGCAGCGGTGCGGTAGAGTTTTGGCACGTCAAGCCGTGCATAGGCGTTGTCCTGGATCGGGCGCGAAGCGACGGCCAGTCGGGACAGCGCGCGGGGAATGTCCTTGGGTTGGCTGCGTTCGACCAAAGCGACGTAAAGATCGGCGGCCTTCTCGGCGTTGAATTGCGGCGCACCAGCGGTGGCGTAGACATCCAGCAGACGGTGAATGGCAGTGGTGTTGCCGCCATCATAGCCGCGCTGATAATAGGCGAGCTGGGCGGTTGCCATCGACTCGCCGCCGTAATGGCGCAGCAGATCGCCCAGTTGCACCAGCCGCCAGCTGTCATTCTCGCTAAGGAACTCGGCCACATCCACCCATTTCGTAAAGGCCGCCTGATCGCCCACCTGACCCATCGCATCGGCGAGGGTTTTGATTTCGTCAAAGCTGCAATCGGTGGCGGTGGTGGCGCGGTGCAGGTAATCGTCGCGGCGCCCGAGGTCGGGCTGGAACGGCAATGCGAGCACAAGGGCGTCAAAGTCGCCGCGGGTTTCGATGACATCGGCGTAGGTGGTGTAGACGGTTTTCAGATCGGGAAAGCGTTTAGGGTCAAGCTGCGGCAGCAACCGCAATGCGGCACCATCGCCCATCTCGGCCATCGGCTCCACTGCCGCAAGCGCTTCGGCTGCGTTCTTTGCCGGGTCTTGCTTGAGCAGGATTTCGGCCAGATCAACTTCGGCAGAACTGTCGCCTTCAGCAATCGCGGCACGCAGCATGATTGTGGGATCGCTCAGATTCTGGCCGATTTCGGCGAATTTGTTCTCCAAGCGTCCGCGTGCGGCGGTGACGCCTTCAAAACGTTTGGCATAAGACTCCCAGAAGGCGAGCACCTCAGGTGCTGCGTTGCTGCGCGTCAGCACTTCCATATATTGCGCGATGGCCGTCGGACGACCGTACAGCGCCTGCGATTGCAGGCGGGCAATGTCTTGCGGGTTGGGGTTTGCGATCAGGGCCAACAACTCAGCTGGGGTGAATTCGGCGGTTTTGGTGCCAGTGGCGGCACTGATGCCTTCCCAATACAACGCCTCTGTGCGCTGCGGCGCCTGCGGCGCACGGCAACTGAAGGCATCTTTCAACCCGTTCATCGGGTCAATCTCGCCGCCAGTGTGGACGGTGTCGATCACCGCGTCGATGACTTGATAGAATTGCTTCGGCGTGTCGGCATAGCGGAATCGGATCGGTGTGAGGCGTTTGGTGGCACCTGCATCGCCCATCGCCTCGGCCTTTTCATAATAGGCGACGGCGGCGGATTCACCGCCCCAACGGCCTTTCTCAGCAATTTCAAAATCACCCAGAGCGATGAAAATCCAAGCCGGAGCATCGGCGCGTTTGGCGAATTGTTCCAGGGCCGCACGATAGGCGGGCTGATAGGCGCCATCCACTTTCGCTTCGGATTGCAGGAACAACGCGTTGCGCAACAGGCCCGCGCGGTCACCGAATTTGGCGGCTTTCTCGTAAAGTGCGCGGGCGTGTTCGATGTCTTTTTTGCCGACCAAAGCGCCCTGTTCATAGAGACGGCCCAGTGCCACCTGCGCATAGGGCAGGCCCGCATCTGCGGCTTTGATCATATAGGCGATCAGGGTATCGTTGGATTTCACCAGATCTTCAGACCGCAAGTGCATCTCGGCGACTTTCCAAGCCGAGACGCCATCGCCCATATCGGCGGCAAAGCGGAACCATTTCTCGGCCAGACCGACATCGCGGGTGACGGTGTCACCGTTCATGTACTCGCGCGCAATGCGGGCGACACGGTCACAGATCAACGGGTCCATCTTGCCGACCAAGGCACCGAAGGCCATGGTGACGGCGATATCGGGCGGCACGTCCCAGCCGGGAATTTGCGTGCCTTTTTCCTGCAAAGCGACGATCTTCAGCAAAGCATCGGCGTTGCCGCCATAGCCTGCCGCGACCAGAAGTTTCAGACCTTTTTCTTTATCAACTGCGATGCCCGTGCCGTTCATCAGATAGTCGGCAAGGATGTTTTGCAAGCGCGGCGATCCACCGTTTTCAGTCGCCATCAACTGATCAGCAAGGCGTTGGTTGGTCAGTTCTTTCAGACGGCCAGCGGCGATCAGCAGTTCCACCCGCGCCAGCAGGGCCTTGTTCGCGTCGAATTGCGGATCGACCGCGGGCATCAGGGCATGGGCTTTTTCGATGGTGTCAAACCAACGGATCGCATCAGCGTCCATCAGGCGGCGCAAATCACGTTGAATGAGATCGGGGGCCATCTCGGGCAGCGCCTTGCCATCCCAAGCGGCCCATTGCGCGGCAAGTTGTTCGTCGGGCGTGCTGGGCGCGCAGATCTTTTCCACCTCGATCCGGGGCGGCTCGAAGTTTACCGCGACGGTTTGCAGCACTTCGGTCTGCGCAAATGCGGGAAGGCCAGCCAGAGCAGCCACGCAAAGCGGCAAGAACGGGCGGGAAAGCAGGGCTGCGGCGCGTGTCATGGTGTATCCTTTTGCCGATGTACCGCCGCGCAGACTGATCCGCGCGGCGGCTGGGCGATTAAGCTTAGTTGGCAAGCGTCGAGTTTGAACCCGCCACGGTGTAGTTGCCTGCGGTGCCGCGCAGCACGATCGCCACACCGCCGCGCCGTTGGAGATCAACCGCAGGCAGGGTGGCGAGAACCTTGTCGCCATCCCGAACCTCAAAGTCCAAGGTCAGCGGGGCTTTCAGGGCCACATTGGCCGCGCCATTCATCGGCACACCCGGCAGGGCCACCGCTTTGGCGGCGGGCACATACAAATCAACCTTCGGCAGATCGCTGAGGTTGAAGAAACTGATCACGGCCTGGGCGGGGTTTGAGGTGATGTCTTCCGGCACCAAGGTCTTGGTGCCATCAGCGCCGACGACATAGGAGTAATACTTGCCCGCTTCTACTTTGACCGTGGTGTCATCCACCCCGGTCACCAGTTTGATCTCGCCGGGTTTGGCGACGACGACGTAGCCCGAAATCCCGCCATCCAGTTGATCGAAGGTTTTGGTGTCGATCACCGCATTGGTGGGGACGGCTGCAACCACGCGCACAAAGCTGGCGCTGGGGTCGGGCACGTCTTCATAAAGCCCGCCATCCTGAGCCAGCCCCGTCGTGGCATACATGCCGCAAAGCCCTGTACATAGGGCAATCAACCAGCTGCTATTCTTCGTCATGACGCGTCTCCTTTGGTATTCGCGCAGAAATTCAAGGTTGTCGATTCACTGACGGGGCGATCGAAATGCACCGTCACCTTCTTGATATTCGGCATCGTGAAAGCCGACAAGCCAAGGTAGAAGTTTCCAGTTGAGCGCAACCTTTGGCTGCGTTCAACTTTTGAGTGCCGGATTAATCCGTCAGCACCTTCGATGCTAAAATTGGCGATGCGTGGACCTTCACCGCCAAAATTGGCATAGATCGCATCATCAGCACCGACTTTGAGACCTTCGAGCGAGGCCTCCACCGTGTTGGCATCCAGCTTGGTGACGGGCAAAACAGTGGTGCAGGTATTGCCCGCAGCGGCGATCAATTCTTCCATCGGCGCGGCACCGTATTGCGCGAGGTTGTTGTAGATCGGGTTTTCCCAGATCAGGAAGCGCGGGCGCTGTGCCTTGAATTCATCCGAGGTCATGTAAGAGGTCATCGAGCCGAACTGATTGCCGCCGGTGATCGCGTAGTTGACGATCTCCAACTGCGAATATTCTGCCAGAAAGCCCGCGAAATTGTTGATCGGACTGTCGGAATACGAGGTGCCGACCAGAACCGCAGGCTGCACCTCGCTGGGGGTGGCGAAGATATCCAGGCCGCTGGCTGCCGCATCGGTGCTGGCAACGGCTTCGGTTTTATAGGCCATCGTCTCGGTTGGTGGCAGCGATTTCGCGCAATATCCTTGCAGGGTGCGGCGCATCCCCGAGAAGGCAACTTCAGGCGCAATCGCGGTGGAAACGAAGGTTTGCTTCGGCAGATCGCCATAGGCGGGATCAGCCTTGATATGTTCGGCAATCGCTTGTGCGCCCAGCCGCGCGCCTTGCGAGGTCCAGTGGAAGTCATCGCCGAACAAGGCGCGCTCGCTGCCTTTGTTGTTGCGCAGGGCGGTCATCATGTCCGGCGCTTCGACACCAGCGGCGTTCAGCCGGGTGATGAAATCGGTGTAGATCGCATTCGCCACTTCGGGCTGAAAGCCATAGTCGGCGGCATGGGCGGGCAGATATTGCGGCATCACCTGCGACTTTGTCGGGATGGTGACATAGATCAGCGTGGTGCCGTTCTCTTTCAGCACTTTCGCCAGTTGGCCCATCATATGCACGGTGCGTTCGTCCAGCGGATGCTGCATCCGCAGATCGGCGAAGGTGCGGAAGAACACGCCGTCTTTGCCTTCAATCGCGGGCAGGATGGTGTTGAACTCATAGGCCGAGCAATCGAAGTTTGAGGCGGTTTGCGCATGGGCGGGCGCGGCAGTCAGGGCCAAGCCAAGCGCCGCCGCAAGCCGGAAAGCTGCGTTCATTGGGAAACCTCCGTGGGGTCAGTGGCGTCAAGTCGGGCGAGCAGGGTCTGCGCCATCGCAACTTTGCCGGGTTCATTCGAAGCGATCATCAGTGCCAGCGCCGCGCGGGCGGCAGGCACATCGGGGGCGCTGCCGTCTTGCGGCATGATCGCGGCTTGCGCCAGTTTTTGCGCGGCATTGGCGTCGCCCGCCTTGGCGGCCTGCATCAGCCATTTGCGCGACTGGGCCGCGTCTTTGGCAAAGGGTTGGCCAATGGCGTACATATCGGCAAGGCCAAGGGCTGCGGCGGGTGTGCCAGACTGCGCCAGCTTGACCAGAGCATCTTTGCCGTTCTTGATCTGTCTGTCAGACAGCGTGACTTCAGGCGATTTCATCAGTGCGATCATGCGGTTCATCGCGAATTCGCGGCCCAGATAAGACGCCATGGCATAGTAATGCACCGCAGTCGGCAGCACGCTGGGTCTGCCGGAGTCTTCCAGCTTGCGGGCGTAATAGAACGCGGCAAGGCCATCCCCGGAATCCGCCAGTTCCTGCATTTCGTTGGCGGTCAGCTCTTGCTTTGCAACCATACGTTTATGCAGGGTTTTCAGGCGCGACACCACAGGATCAACCGGAGGTTTGGCGGCCAAACGTGCGGCTTTCTGCAGCGCCAACCTTTCGGCCAACTTCGCGGCTTTCTCTTCTTTGCTAAGATAGACCTTCGACACCACGGTCGGCGGCACCACGCGGTCTTCTGCCTGCACCCGCAATGGGGTCGCTATAAAGCTGGTCAGCAACATGCTGGCGATGATCAGAGATTTAATCTGCACTTGCCAGCTCCTGCCCGATTTTATGGTCGTCCCACAGCTTGGGGTCGGTCAGGTAGCGCAGCGGAATCTCCCAGATCACGACTTTCGGTGGCGTGTCGCGGAAGCTGTCCGAGGCGAGGTATTTGTCCATCGGTTTGATTGGGCCAAGGCCCTGTTCAGCCGCGTTCAGCACGTCTTGGTGCAAGTCGAGTTTCAGAGCCTCGGCAAAGCTCCAATGCGGGTTGGCGCTGTAGGATGTGCCGATCAGCGCCACATCGACTTGAGCAGCGGCGAAGATATCGCTGGTGTCAGCGGGGGCTGCGACGACATAGGGATTGGCGTCTTCGCGGTCCAAGCCCAGCATGGGGGCTATGCCTTCGGTGGTGACATAGGACACCAGATCGCCTGCGAATTCGGCTTTGGGTTCTTCGGTGCGGGTCATCTGGGCCGTGCCAAGCGGGATCAGGCCGGATTTTGCGACAGCGGCAGCCACTGCGGCGGCACCGTTGAGCGTCCAGTGGGTATCGGTGGCGAAGAAGGCGGGTTTGGTTTTCACCAGTTCGACCAATGGCGTGCGGGCATCGACGGTTTCAATCTGCGCGGCGTTCAGTTTGGCCAGAAGATCGGCGTAGAAGCCTGCCATTTCAGCCGAAAGTTCAGGTGCTGCGGCCTCGGCTGATTGCACATCAACCTTGGCAGGCAGCGCCACGACGATAAGCTTGGTGCCTTGGGCGGCGAGCGTATCGCGCACCTCGGCGATTTTGGCGACCGAAGGCGATAGGCTCGCAGGCAAGGGTCGGGTTTCTTCCGTGGTGAACAGCCAGCCGTCGCGGCCCACGACCACGCCTTTGCGGCCTTCGCCGATGAGCAGGTAACGGGCAGCGCCCATGACGCCAATCGAAGGCTCACGGTGCGGCATCGCGGTTTTGTAGAGCGTGTCAAAGCTGTGGGTGACGGTGCCGCGCAGGGCGGCCATGTCGAACGCCGCCAGCTTGCCGCCGGGTTCTTCATAGACCGCCAGATTGGCGAACGGGACGTAACCGAAGAACACCACGGGCAGGAAGTAGCGCGACATCTTGTAAAGGCTTTGCATGATGGGCTCCTTCAGAACTGGAAGTAGAGGAAGGGCGAGAAGCTTGCCTCGGCCAGTTTCATGATCGCAAGCATGGCGATCAGCGAGACAACGGCGACCGGCAGCAAGGATGTGGCGGCGGTCAGCGTGCCATTACCGCTGACACCGATGCCACCTTGCGGCGCGAAATACATCTCTTTGCCGATGCGGTTGATCTGTGGTTCGGCGGCGCAATAGATCATCGCGATCACCAGCATCACCATGCTTTCGCCGCTGATCTGGAAGGCGATGTCCATCGGGATGGCGAAACCGTGCAGACCGATCATGCCAGCATACACATCCATCGCTTGGCGCATATCGACGGCGCGGAAGGCGACCCAGCCGATCAGCACTAGCAGCAGGGTTTGCACCAAGCCGATGAAGGACGAGCGGTTGGCCCAGCCGGTTGCGCGTTCAATCGCAAGCCACGCGCCGTGCCAGATGCCCCACGCGAGGAAAGTGCCGTTCGCGCCGTGCCACAGCCCGCCCAACACCATCACGATCATCAGGTTGACATAGGTGCGGCCCGGCCCGACGCGGTTGCCACCCAGCGGGATATAGAGGTAGTCGCGCAGCCAGACCGACAGCGAGATATGCCAGCGGCGCCAGAACTCGGTGATCGAGCGGCTGATATAGGGCATGTCGAAGTTCTTGCGGAACCTGAAGCCCATCATCAGGCCCAAGCCCACGGCCATATCGGAATAGCCTGAGAAGTCGAAGTAAAGCTGCATCATGTAGGCGAGCGAGCCGAGCCAAGACAGAGCTGCACTTGGGTCGGGCGTGTTGAAGGCGATGTCAGCCAAGGGCGCGATGGTGTCAGCGAGCAGCACCTTTTTGCCAAGGCCGACGATGAAGAGGGCGAGGCCATCGGCAAACAAAACCAGCGAATGGGTGCGGTGTTTGAACTGATCGGCCAAGTCCTTAAAGCGCAGGATCGGGCCTGCCACCAACTGCGGGAACAGCGCGATGAAGGCCGCGAAGTCGAAGAATTTCAGCGTGGCGTCGGCGTCTTTGCGGGTGACATCGACCAGATAGCTGATCGAGTGGAACACATAGAACGACACGCCAATCGGCAGGATCAAGCGCCAATGCACACCAAGCCCAGCGGCATCGGTGCCAAACAGTTGCGCGAGGCTGTCGATGAAGAAGTTGAGGTATTTGAACACGCCCAGCACGATTAGACAGCCCGCAACCCCAATTCCGCACCACATTTTCGCGCGCGGGGTGTCGAGGTTTTTCGCAATCATCAGGCCGATGCAGAACGTCCAAACCGTGGTGCCGAACAGCAACAGCAGGAAGTCAAACCGCCACCAGCCGTAGAACAGATACGACGCAAGCAAGATCACCATCGAGCGGCCCTTGGCGGGCGTCAGATAGTAGATGATCAGGAACAAGGGCAGAAACAGGAATAGGAAGGTTTCCGATGAAAAGACCATGGTGTTACTCCTGACTACAGATCGAGGCGAATTCGGCATCATCTGCCGCAGCGCTCGAAATCTGGAAAACGGCCGCGTGGTCGGTGCGGTCTGAGGTGAGGAACGCCGCCTGATGTTGGGCGAATTCACCGTCGAAAATGCGGGGCAGTTGTGCGCTGAGATCGTTGTCGCGCAGTGTGACAAGGTGCAAAGCCGCACCGGTCAGCCCGATCTGGTTTTGCGCCATCAAGTTGCTGTTCAGCTCCAGCCGCGCCTTGGTCAGTTGCGCGCCAACGGCGATGGCCGAGCCTGCGTTGCCAACCAGCACATTGCCCGCGATCTGGACATATCCGGTTTTGGTCAGCCGCAGGCCGACCGCGCCATTGGCGGCGATGACGTTGTCTTGCACCGAAAGGCACGAAGCGGTTTTGGCGGCAAGGCCGCTTTGCGCATTGTCCAGCACAGCGTTGCCGCGCAGGGTGATGCCAAAGCTGCCACCATCGACTTGCACGCCGTTGCCCTGCCCGCCCAGCACCAGATTGCCCGCGATCAGCATGTCTTTCGAGCGCGCGGTTACGCGCAGGCCAGCCCCGGCTTTGGTGTTGTAAATCGTATTGCCCAGCGTCGCACCGCTGCCGACCTGCGCCAAGATCAACGCACCGCCGCGCGAGGCCAGAAACGCGTTCTGCGTCACCTGTGCGGCTTTGGTGCCGATCAGGGCGACGCCGCCGATATCCTCAAAACGATTGTCGCGCAGCACCGATGGCGTTGTCGAGGCGAACAAGCCTTGGGTCGAGATCACAAAGCCCGCGAAGGGGCCAAGCCCGGCCATGCCCAAAGCTTGAAACGTATTGGCTTCGGCATAGACTTGGCCAGAGCCTGAGGTCAGCACGAAAGGGCGATATTGGGTTTCGGGCGCGTCGGCGGCGACATCGCTGCGCAACGTCGCGCCGCGCAGATCAAGCTTGCCGAAGTTCAGAAGGAAAGCACCCTCAGCCGCTTGCATCTGCAACACGTCACCGGGGTGGATCAGCAAGGTCGCGCCCTGCCAGATCACCAGCGGGCGCGACAGAGTGACAACGCCATTCGCCATCGCAATGCCCGCGATGCCCTGCTGCTCTGCCTCTGTCGCCAAATCTTGCAAGCTGATCACGCCCGCGCTGATGAAAATCCCGGCCTTGCTGTTGTGCTGGGCCTGCTGCACGCGGAGCTGGTTGTTGGTACCTTCCGAGATCGACAGCTGGGTCAGCGCGATCTGGGTATCGCCCGCCGCAACCTTGGCGACATCGCCCGAAGGCAGCGTCACCTCGGCCAGCGCTTGCGGGCGGGGCGCAGGTTTCACACCATACAGCCCGGCGATCTGCGCCACCGCATCATAGGCGAAGCCCTGCGCGCTTATCCCGCTGGCGTCTTGCTGCAATCCGGCGATGCCTGCGTGCAGGTCGGCGCTGTCGGCAAGTTTGGGGGCGGCTTGCGCCATGCTTGCGCTGATCAAAACAGCACTCGCCAGATATGCCAAGACGCGGGTCATCCTATTGCACCGCCCCGGTTACAGGCTGCAAAGGCTCGGGCTTGGTGAACAAAGATGCCACCGCCTTCACGGCAGAGGCCACAGTTTCGGCGACGTTCTCGGCGTCATAGGTCATCAAAAGCTGCATCGCCCGCAGTTCTTTTGATCCGGTGTTGGTCAAAGGCAGGGTGACATCGGCGGGAATGGTGACAGAATCACCGCGCGCGACTGCCACCATTTTGCCTTCACGTTCATACACGCCACCGCCGTTGAGGAAGGTCAGCAGGCTAGGTCCGTGGCCCGTGCCATTGACCTTCAGCGAAGCGCCGGGAGCGATGACCAACATACGCATGTCATAACCATCGTCTTTCGCCAGCAGTTCGACCTGACCCCAGTTGGTGTCACGCAAAAGATGGCTGGAGACTTCGGGGCGGTTCATGCCCTTCAAATGCTCGACCACTTGCTTGACGCTTTGGGCATGGTCGCGATTCATCACCAGCAGCGCATCCGGGGTATCGACCACGATCATATCGCGCAGGCCGATCACCGCCACCAAGCGCGAGTCGCTTTGGATCAGGGAGTTTTCAGTATCCAAGGCAAACACATCGCCGTTGATCACATTGCCATGCTCGTTGCGGCTGGAGATTTTCTGCACCGCATTCCACGCCCCAACATCATCCCACTGAATGTCACGCGCCGGGGCCAAGGCGACGGCGGTGGAGCGTTCAAACACCAGCCGCTCGGTCGGCTCTGACTTGGCTTTGACGAAAGAGGTTTCTTCCAGATGCAGCGCGCCGTTGATCACCTTGCCCGCGCTGACAGCGGCGGAGACGGCGTAGAAGGTTTCAGGCTCGAACCGATGGAATTCTTCGATCAGCACATCGGCGCGGAACAGACTGATGCCCGAGGCCCAATAGGAATAGCCGCCGGAGATCAGCGCTTGCGCCCGCTCGTATGGCGGCTTTTCGATGAAGGTCTCAACCCGGTGCAGGCCGGGATAGTTGGTATAGCCGCCACCATCGACGATATAACCGTAGCCGATTTCCGGGTAGGCGGGTGGGACGCCGAACAGCACGATACGGCCATTGTCGGCCGCTTGCTGCATGGCGACCACGGTGGCGTTGAGATCCCCGGTGATGATGTGATCGGACGGCAGCACCAGAAGCTGCGCTTCGGGGTCCTCGGCAATGACCGACAGGGCGGCAGCCAAAACAGCCGGGCCGGTGTTGCGGCCCATCGGTTCAGCGATCACCGTGCCCGTCAGTTGCAAATCGCGCATCTGACGCGCGACCAACTGGGTTTGGCCCGCGCTGGTCACGATGATCGGCGCCTTATACACGCCGCCGCGATGGCGCTGCAGGGTGGTCTGAAAGTAACTCAGACTGCCCTTGCCTTGCACCGGTTGAAACTGCTTCGG
Source organism: Cypionkella sp. TWP1-2-1b2 (assembly GCF_049896245.1). Taxonomy (NCBI): domain Bacteria; kingdom Pseudomonadati; phylum Pseudomonadota; class Alphaproteobacteria; order Rhodobacterales; family Paracoccaceae; genus Cypionkella; species Cypionkella sp. TWP1-2-1b2. The sequence continues at coordinate 34,091 of NZ_JAFCTX010000028.1, forward strand.
CTGCTCGACTCGGGACATCGGCCAGAGCCGCGATCCCATGCCACCGCACAGAACCAAGGGGTAAATCGACGTTTTCATTGCGCGCTCCGCTGGGTCATTGCCCGAAGGAAAAATCTGAAAGGGGTGGTAACGGGGGAACTGCTCGACTTAGAACCAAGGCTTCTTGATGATTGTCAGCTTGGCCAGTTGGCCCAACTGCTCGGCTTGCAAAGGGGTGGTCGGGATCAACCGAACGGGCAGACCTGCATCGGTTGCCTCAGCGCGCAGGCTGGCGGGATCGACAGCGGCGTTGATCGTGCTGCCGTCGCCGAACTGCACCTTGACGTGATCGGCAAAGGCGAGGGTCAGCACATCCGAGGCGGGCACGGTTGCCGTCAGCACTGCGGGCGCATCAGCGGTGTGGACGTTCAGCATCGGCTCGCCCGCGCTGACGGTGGCCCCGACAGTTGCGGCCAAGGCGGTCGCGGTACAATCGCAAGGCATCGCAATCGACAGCATCTCGCCCGAGGTGGCGCGGATGGTGAAAGCGACTTCGCCCTTGGCGGCGGCAAGGTTGACGTAATCGACCTGCCCGCCTGCGGTTGCTGTCAGGGTCATGCCGTCTTGCACAGCCAGACCGGGGGCGGCGAGCGGCAGAGTGAAGATGCGGTTATAGGCCAAGGTGCCAACGGCTGCGACCAAAGCCAGAGTGGCGAGTGCCAACCCGGCGCTGCCCAAGACCCGGCTGAACGTCAAGCGCTTTGCGGTCATGGTCGCCGCGCGATTAACGGGCGACGGAATCGACGGCGCAACGCCGATCACCTCACCCAAGGCGACCAGATCGCCCGCGATGTAGGAATTGATCAAATGGCGCAGCTGGGGCAGATGCTCGCCCGCCGGATCGACGAAATTGACGGTGGCGTGACCGTTGCCGCGATCCAAGGATTGCACTTTTCCCAGCACTTCCAGCGTAACGCTGAAGCCCTTGAACGGGAACATGAAGCGCATCAGGCGGGTTGCCCCATCCAAGGCAGGGTCCATCAGCCCGATGATTTCGGCGGCGACCAGCGACAGCCGTTCGCCCATGAACTGCCGCCCGTCGATGCCGACAACAAAGGGAATATCAAGCAAAGGATGCTCTCCCTGTACGGGCAGGTTGGGCAGGTGGCCGATGGTCTGACCTTCAGCGGTGTTGGTGTCCATTTTCGTATTCCTTCGCGAATTCAGACAATGCCAGACAGAAGAACCACACCCAAAGTCAGCCATCCAAGGGCGAGGGAGTGGGAGAAAGTCGAAGACCAGCCTTGCAGGCGTTGGCCAAAGGGAAGCGCCACGGCACGGGCTTTGCGCGCCGATTGCCGCGTCCAGCGCTGGCGATCCAAGCGGAACAGCACGAAGCTTTTCACGGCCGCCCCAGTGATCTGGCTGAAGTACAGCAAGAACGGATAGCTGATCGGGAAGGGGTGCATCCGCACCGTCGCCAAGATCCAGCAGTAGGTGTAGCGGGTGAACATGATCCAGGCGATGTAGATGGGGAGCGCGAGCGGCTCGATAAACACCGCCCCGAACAGGACAGAGATTGGGCCCGCAAGCGTGGTCCAGATGCCGACGCGCTGATCAAGAATCGACCACCATGTGAACCAGCCGATGCTGTTTGGCGACAAAGACAAAGCCCGGCCATTGGTGCGCAGCATGTTGCCAAACCAGCGCACCATCAGCGTCAGGGCAGAATCGACAAAACCGGGGCGCGGTTGGCTTTCCATCGACAGCGAGGCCACATCGGGCAGGTAGCCCATCTTGTAGCCGTTCTTCAGAAGCCAGAACCACGTGGACTTGTCGTCGCCAGTCAGGAAATTCACCCGGCCCAAACGCCAATGGTCGATGAAGTCGCTTTGCACCTGATTGATGAAGCCCGCGTTGGTGGCAAGATCGGCACGCACCACGCTCATCCGCCCGGTCAAGGTGAGCACGCGGTCCGACAGCCCCATCGACGACATCATCACTTGCCGCTGATTGAAACGCATCATGAACCAATCTCGGAACAACGGCATGTCGGTGGCACGGATTTCAACTTCTTCATCCGTCGTCACGGCGCCCATATCAGGGTTGGTGAAGAACGGCGCTGTGGCGGCCACAATGTCTTCGGGCACGCAGCTGTCGCCATCCACAAACAGCACGATATCGCGGCGGGTCGGGGCTTCACCTGCGATCAGGCGCAGCGAACGCGCCAAAGCATCGCGCTTACCAGTGCCTGCGATTTGGTCGACCATCAGGCGGATGGTCGATGTGTCTACCGCCATCCGGTCAAAGATATTGCGGATCAGGCGGGCATCGGCGGTATCGACCACCGAACACACCACCGTCGCGCCACCAGCCGAAGCAGCCGCCGCACGGAACAGCGATTGATAGACCCGCGTGGTGACTTCAGGTTCGATCTTGTAGCTGGTCACCAGAAAATACGCGTGGGCGGGCGTGGGCAAGGCAGCATAAGCCGCCATCGCCCGCGCCTTGCGACGTGGGTAAACCCATTTCAGGAACAGCGCCGCCCGCGAGAAGTTGATCGCGGCCCAAGTGTAGCGCCAGAGGCCGATCACCCCAACCACCACCAAAGCGCTGCCCAGATCGCCAATCGCATGCAACGGCAGGCTCAGGCCAAGCCCCACCATCACAGCAATAAAGGCGATATGTCCCAGCATCATCATTACCAGCAAATGCCCTGATAGGTGCCGCCCGAGCGTTTGCCCGCTTTGATGCGCGTCAGGTCGATCACCGGATGGGTGGCTGCGTTCAACTCCTCCAGCGTGTCGTCGTATTTGTTGCCGACCAGCACGATGTCAGACTTCGCCAGCAGTTCCTTGATCGTCGGCACCAGACGGTCCTTCAGATCAATGTTGTAATCGTTGCCACGGCCAGCGGCACTCATGTCATTGGCGTAGGCTTCATGCACGAAGGGGTCGTAGACGTTCAGGGTCATGCCTTGGTCGATCAGGCGCGCGGCGAGTTCAGCGAGGGGGCTTTCGCGCATGTCATCGGTTCCGGGTTTGAAGCTGATGCCGACCAAGCCGACCGAGGTGGAACCCGACGCCATCACCATCGCTTCGGCACGGTTGATCTGTTCGGCGTTGGCGACCAGCACCGCATCGAGCAGCGGCGAGGCGACCTGAATATCGGCAGCAATCGAGCGCAAAGCCCGCACGTCTTTCGGCAGGCACGAGCCGCCAAAAGCAAAGCCGGGGCGCATGAAATACGGGCTCATCGACACTTTGTGGTCCGAGCACAGGATTTTCATCACAGCCTGACCATCCAGCCCGCAGGCCTTGGCGATATTGCCGATCTCATTGGCAAACGTGACCTTCACCGCACGCCAAGCGTTCGAGGTGTATTTGATCATCTCGGCCGAGCGCACATCGACGACGTTCACGTCGCAGGGCAGGTCTTTGTTCAGCATGGTCAGGAAGTCGGCGGTCTTTTTCTCAAGCGCGCCGAACACGATTAGGCCGGGATCGTAGTAATCCTGAATGGCGGTGCTTTCGCGCAGGAACTCGGGATAATAGCCGACACCGAAACCAACGCCCGCCTCCATGCCCGAGTATTCCTCAAGGATCGGGATGCAGACCTTCTCCATCGTGCCGGGAACGATGGTCGAACGCACGATCACAGAATGGAAACCGTCTTTACCCGGAAGTGCTGCGGCAATCGCGCGGCAGCAGCTTTCGACATATTTCAACCCGATTGATCCGTCTTCGGCCGAAGGCGTGCCAACGCATACAAATGACGCATCAGCGGCACGCACAGCGGCGGCGGCGTCCATGGTGGCGGTCAGTTTGCCAGCCGCGAAAACCTCGGCGATCAACTCGGGCAGACCGTGTTCGACGATGGGCGACAAGCCCGCATTGATTGAGGCAACTTTGCCCGGATCAACATCCACCGCGATCACTTCGTGGCCGTCTTTCGCCAGACAAGCTGCCGATACCACGCCCACATATCCGATCCCGAATACGACAATTTTGGCCATCTCAATCGTCCTTCTGAAGCGCCTTTTCTGCGGCGAAAATGCGGCAGTGCAGCATTAACGGCACATTAAGGACGGCGAAAGAGATTTGGAAAGTCAGGCTAAACCCTTATTGTGTAAGTAATTTTTACCAAACGCCTTACATCTTTAGGTCTAACGTAGGGAAAAGCCGAAAAGTTTATGCTGCAATGCAGAAACAGTAGACATGCGAACTGCGCACCCTTTCGGATGCGCTGCTATGCGCGTTTTTCACTGTTTTTGAATTATCAGCCGAAGCGTTCTTCCGATTGAACCCAACCATTGCGAATCGCATATTCAACGATGGCGCGGCGGCCTTGCAGGTTCAGTTTGCTGCTGCCGCGCGCCTTGTAGGTCTCGATAGTTTTCGATGACAGCTCCAGCTCCAGCCCAATCTCTTTCAGGCTTTTGCCGAAGGCCACCGATTTCAGAACATAGGTCTCCCGTTCGGTCAGTTCACGCGGGCGGGACACTGACGTGGTGGATTGCGCCGATTCAAACAGATTCGCGAAGATCGGGTCGATACAGGTCGCCCCGCCATGAACCGCCGAGATGGCTTGCTCAAGCTGCTCCAGCCCGATCGAGCGCGGCAGCAAGCCGCGAAACCCTGCGGCAAGGCATGATCTTGCCAAGGTCATCGACAGATCATTGGTGTAACTGATCAAGCTGCGTGTACCGAACCGCTCTTGCAAGCGCTGCACTAGTTTTGAAGGAATGAGGTCAAGTTGCGCCGGGTCCAGCAAAACAATATCGACCTGCGGCCCGGTCTGATCTTTGGCGTTATGATCCTGAAACGTCTCAAGCACATCGGAGGGGGCGCGTGCAACAGCTTGAATCTCGGACTTTTTTTCTAGCAATGCGCAGAGGCCCATTGCAAACATAGGATCTTTGTCGATGACCATCATCGAAATCGCTTGGTCTGCAACGGGCATTCTAGACGATCCTTCGGGGTAGGCTTACGCAGAACAACGCACAGTCAGTCGTTTGGTTGCTGCGAAAACAGTAAACGTTAACCGGCTCCCCCCGATTGAAACAATGTCACCACTTCAAACCACAGTTGTACAATATGCCGAAGCTTCGTAACGGCACAATAACGCCAAGCAATATGGCGGTCGCATCAAGCGCAATTTCGCCGAAGCTGACGTCAAATTTGGCAAAGAGTCGGGTGGATGCCTAGTTCGGCAGCCACCCGGAATCTGTGTTGAAAGGAATTTCCCTACATTTTTGCGGGGATGATCTTGCAGGATCTGACGGTTACCCCCAACGATTTTCGACCTTTTTGCGGGTAAAAGCCGCAAAATTACTGCAAAAGATAATCTCGCAGGTCTGTCGCATCGACATTGGCGACGATCAGGGAATCGCCAAGGTCGGATGTCATGGTCAGATAGCTCACGCCACTGCGCATCTGGGTGGAAATCGCGAAATCATCGGCACGCGACGCCGAGCCATCCAGCCAATGCGTCAGCGAGTCTGCAAGATCGGCCTGTGCAAAGCCGAAGAACACCAGCGTGTCATGCTCGGCGATGCTGAAATCGCGCACCGTGTTGATGCCGTCGCTGGCAATGAACACATCCGATCCAGCGCCGCCGATCAATGTGTTCTTGCCCGTGCCCCCGTCCAGTGTATCGCTGCCCAACCCACCGGCAAGCCCATCGTTACCCGCGCCACCGTTCAAAAGGTCGTTGCCGCCATAACCGTGCAAGCGGTCGTTGCCCGCTTCACCAAAGATGATGTTGCTGCCGGCGTTGCCGATGATCCGATTGCCGTTGGCGTTGCCGATAAAATCGAGATCGGAGCGCCCGGTCATCCGAACGTTCTGAACAGAGGTGTCAGCCATGCCGTCGCTGGCCACGTCAACATTGACCGAACTCGACCCCGCTGCTGCTACAGGTGCCGAAACCACCGTCAACTGCTTACTGGTGACGGATTGGACCCCGTCGATGAACTGAAACTGCTCGATCCCCGAGATAAAGGTGCTGCCCAGCGCGCTGAGCACGACGCTTTGCCCGCCGATTGTGGTCACCAGCACCTGCGAGCTGTGCAGCCCGAACACCAGCCGATCAACGCCTTGGCCGCCGTTGATGGTGTCTTCTCCAGCCGAGGCCAACACCAGATCCGAGCCTGTGCCCAGATCAATCCAATCGTTGCCCGCGCCGCCCGCCACACTATCGTTGCCCGACAATGTGCTGATATGCGCCCCAGTATCGACCGCCACTATCATATCAGCCCGCACGGTTGCCACGACATTCTCAAACTTGATCACATTGGCATCGGGATCGGTCGGCGCGCCATAGCTGGTGCCGGGATTGAAAAAGCTGACCGACGCCATGTAGCTTTGCTCGGCGGTTGTGCGGATCGAGTTGTGTACGATCACCGTATTGCCATGGTCCAACCCGCCGTGAAAGTTGATGTCGCGGTTGGTAAAATCCACTTCGATGGTGTTGTTCGCCGCCGAGGTATAGCTGGCGAACAGCACGGCATGGCGGGTATCCACCGCTCGTAGATGGGTGAAGCTGCTGTCGTAGACATCGCGGATCCAAAAGCCATAGCCGTTGCCGCCGTCGCCTTTGTTCTGCGCTCCGGTCACCGTCACATCATTTACCACAGCATCAATCGAACGGCCGAGCACCAAGCCGTTCGAGCCCGGATTGACGATGTCGACATGCTCGATCACGGTGTGCACCGAGCTGTTGACCAGTACCATCATGCCGCCATCTTCGGCCCTGTTGATGTTGTTAAAATTGCTCGGGTTCGCCGTGCCATAGTCGCCTTGGAAGGTCAGGTTGCGCACAGTCACATCCTCGACAGTATCCGCCACAGCCACCGTCGTTGTCTTGGCATCGAATGCAAACGGCAACGGGCGGTCCAGCAACACGGTGTTGCCGTTCACTTCGGTGACGACCACCATTGCGGTGCGCAAAGGCTTGTCCTCGCGCCATTTGGTATCGCCGATCTCGGCGAACAGCGCTGCATCATTTGGCCGCTCGATCCACAGCACGTCGCCGACTTTCAGGCCGGTGCTGCTGGTCAGATGCAGGTAGGTTGCGCCAAGATTGACACCCTCTGTCAAGTGGGTGGCGTTGGTTTCCGTCTCGCGAAACAAGGCCGAGCCGATTTGCAACGCAGGCGCCCCGGCCAGCGCCTTGTCGGCGATGATGGTGACGTTCCCCTGACCTTCCAGCGTGATGCCATCCTTGTTCAGCACCACGGTTTTGTTGAAAGTGTAGGTGCCTTGCTGCAGCACAATATGCGTGCCTGCAGCGGCGGAGTTGATTGCGGCTTGAATCGTGGCAGCCGAGCTTCCGGCAGCAATGGTGATCACCGAAGCCGGTGCAGAAGGCGCTGTAGTAGAAGCGCTGGAGAGGACAGCAGACATGACTCATCCTTAGGTTGTTTTGGCACGTTACCTCTAATGGACTGCGATTGAAACCAGGCAGTAATGTGTTTGAGGTGTGGCAGCTCTGCGCCGCACCGGGCGATGGGGGATTTGCCTGACAGAACCTGTCAATTTTTACCCCTCGGACTATCCCAAAATTAGCAACAGTATTTGCGGATTGTTTCTAAAAATCCATATATTCAGCAGAGTTACCGCGAAGCAGCCCGCAGATTTCCTCCACGCAACAGGCTGATTCGTTGCCGAGCGAGCGATGCCGCCGGCCTTGCGTGGTGGGTGGGCTTCCGATACGCTTAACGAATAGAATTTTTTAACCCGTTGCCGCCTTAATCAGCACCAGACTGCCCCCTACCCATCGCGTTTCAGGAGCATTTTCGATGATCGGCTTGTTTGACGCTTGGACCCGCATACGGCTGCATCTGGCGCTGATCGCGCTGCTGGCTCCGCTGCCGCTGGCGGCGCAGGACGCCAGCTTTGCGCCCGGCTGGCAGATTGACGCGCAAAGCTCGCAGTTACGGTTTCAGTCGGTCAAGAACGTCACCAAGGTTGAATCCAGCACCTTTGCGGCGTTTTCTGGTGGACTGGCGGCGGATGGCACCTTGTCGCTGCATGTGTTTCTGGATTCGGTTGACACCAAGATTGACCTGCGCAATGTGCGGATGCGGTTCCTGCTGTTTGAAACCTTCCGCTTCCCCGAGGCGGTGATCACCGCCAAGATCAATGCCGCTGATCTGGCTGATCTGCCGACCCTGCGGCGCAAAACCATTCACCTGACCTACACGCTTGATCTGCACGGCGTGAAGAAAGAACTTGAGACGGATGTGGCCGTGACCATGGTGCAGGATGATACTGTCGTGGTGTCCTCGACCGTGCCGGTGGTGATCGCCACCGATGATTTTGGTCTGGCCGACGGCGTGCAAAAGCTGCAAGAGGCGGCGAATGTGGTGATCATCCCCTCGGGAACGATCAGCTTTGATCTGACCTTGAAACGCAACGGCGGCGCGGTGACGCCTGCTGCCCCTGCCCCGGCAGAAGCTGCTCCCGTGGCGGATGCGCCCATCGTGGCTGTTACACCGGATGTGTCTGCCGCAGAAGTGGTCGCGCCAGAACCTGCCGCGCCTGCGGTTGTTGCCCAAGAACCCACTGGCGATCTCGATCTTGAGGCCTGCAAGGGTCGCTTTGACATCCTGTCGCGCAGCGGCAATATCAATTTCCATTCCGGCTCCGCCCGGCTGCAAGCCGACAGCGCGCCTTTGTTGGATAGCGTGGCCGACATCATCTCACGCTGCCCCGGCCTCAAGATTGAGGTGTCCGGCCACACCGATGCCGATGGCGCGCCCAGCGCCAACCAATATCTGTCGCAGCAGCGCGCCAAAGCCGTGGTGCGCTATCTGGTGAACAAGGGCCTTGCGGCTGATCGCTTTACCGCAACGGGCTATGGCGAAGACAAGCCGATCTTCGACAACGATACGCCAGAGCATAAATCCCGCAACCGTCGGATCGAATTTGCCTTGGTGCAACCGTAATATGCAGCAGAGAGCGGTGATATACGCGCTGACCGTGGCGCTGGCTTTGCTTGGCGCGCCGATGCAGTCCCAAACCGATGAGGCTGTGGCGTGGCAAACGGCCCTCGTGTCACAAGACATCGGCCTGCTGGAAGCTTTCGTGAAAGATCACCCGCAAAGCCCGCATCTGGCCGAGGCGAACGCCCTGCTGGCAAAAAACATCACGGCCGCGCGCGGACTGGGCCTGATGCCGGTTGAAGCGGTTGAAGGCTATGTTGCGCAGCGCGATCTGATCACCGCCGCGCAAACCTCGAAATCCGCTGCCGATTATCAGGCTTATCTTGCCGCCTATCCGCAGGGCTTGTTCGCCACCCTCGCTCAAAGTGAATTGGCATTGTTGGCGCTGAATCCCCGAGCAGATCCTACGCCCGCTCCTGATCCGATTGCCGACCTGACAGGGTTGACCTTCACCACGCCGTTTCCGAGGGGTGAGTACATTAAAGGTCAGTCGATTGCCCAACTGATTGCCGCCGCTACCCCGCAATTCGCCCCGATTGACGGCTTACCAGAAGAAGTCTGGCGCGGTAAATCCTGTGCCAACTGCCATGCTTGGACCGAAGCCAGCCTGTGCGACCAAGCCAAAACCTACACCAAACCCGAAGCGGCAGAGGCATTGACCAAGCCGCATCCGTTGGGTGTGCCTTTCAGAATCGGCCTGAAAGAATGGGCTTTGGGCGGGTGTAAGTAGATGGCACAGACCCCCACCGATCTCGGCACCACCCCGCGTGCGCCAGAGCGCGCCACCACCGTCTCGGGCGGAACCAGAATCATCGGCACCTATGAAATAGACAAGCTGATCAGCGCGGGTGGCATGGGCGAGGTCTATCGCGGCCACAACATCCATAATGGCGAGCCTGTGGCGATCAAGATCGTGCTGCCTTCGCTCGCGCATGACCCGAAGATCGTGGCTTTGTTTCAAAAGGAAAGCACCACGCTGTCGCGGCTTAGCCATGAAGCTATCGTGCGCTATCACGTCTTTACCAATGATCCGGTGATCGGGCGGCCCTGTCTGGTGATGGAGTTCGTCTCAGGGACCCCGGTGTCTGAACGCATTGAGGCCGGACCGATGCCACTGGATGAGGTCAAAGTGATGCTGCGTCGCGTCGCCTCGGGGCTGGAAAAGGCCCATCGTGCAGGCGTGGTGCACCGCGATATGTCGCCCGACAATATCATCCTGGAGGATGGCTTGGTCGAACATGCCAAGCTGATCGACTTTGGCATCGCGAAATCCTCGGCGCTTGGGGCGGGTACGCTGTTGCAAGGCCAGTTCGCAGGCAAGTTCAACTGGGTCGCGCCGGAACAGCTTGGTGCCTTTGGCGGCCACGTCGATGGGCGGTCAGACATCTATTCGCTGGCCTTGGTGGCGGCGGCGGCCAGCAAGGGTGCCGTGCTGCCGATGGGGGATTCCATCGTTGATGCCGTCGGCAAGCGTGCGGCTGTGCCGGATTTGACCGGGGTGGATGCCGGATTGGTGCCACTGCTGGGATGGATGCTGTCGCCCGACCCCGCCGCGCGGCCCGAGACGATGGCGCAGGTGATCGCGGCGTTGGACAATCCCGCGCTGATCCCAGCACCTTCGGCCCCGAACACGACCCAAATTGGCTCTCTACTGCCGCATGTCGTCGCGATCACTGCATTGGAAACGCAAGACGCCAGCCCGTTCGGCGCTGCAGCCTCCGCCGCGCCGCCTGTTCTCGTGGCAACTGTACCGGCGAAGACATCGCTGATCCTGCCAATCGCGATTGCGCTGATGCTGGCCACCGGCGCCGTGGCCTATTTCTTGGGGGTCTTCGCCCAGAAACCCGTGCAGATCACAGAAGCGCCTGCGCCCAATGTGGCACCCACCGCAAAACCGGAGCCCGTCGCGCAACCCGCGCTGGTCGAAGCCACCCCGGCTGCCCCCGCACCACTGGCCGTCGCTGCCCTGACAGAGCTGTTGGTCCAATCGCAAGACTGTGGCCCGCTGAGCCTTAGTAACCCACCTTCTGCGGGCTATGCCGCGGCCGATCAGGTGCAAATCAGCGGCCGTACTGCCTCTGTTGCCGCCGCAGCCGCGTTGAAAACCAGCCTCACCGCCCTGACCGGAAAGCGCCCGCTGGAGCTGACGTTGGAGCCGCTGAACCCCGCGATCTGCGCCGTGCTGAATGTTCTGCCGCCGCTGGATTCGGGGGGAATGGCGGTGGCGCTGGGCTATGGCGACAGCCCCGATCCGAACGCGGAGGGGCGGTATGTGACCGGGCAGAACCCGGTGATTGATCTGACCGTGCCGCAGGGCGCGGGGTATGTTTCGGTCGCGATCATAGATGGATCGGGGCAGGTGCTGCAGCTTTTGTCGGGCGTTTCGCAGTCCGATCCGGACAAGCTGCGGGTGGCGTTTCCGGTGGCAGAGGCTGGCTTGGGGCGGCCCGCGCTTGTGGTCAATCCGGCGGGGCTGGGGCTGGCGTTGATCTTGGTGCTGCGCTCGGAGGCGGCGCTGGACGCGGGGCCGGTGATTGAACCTGTGGAGGCGTTTGTGGCGCGATTGAAGCGGGCGAAACTGATCGCAATGAATCAGCGGATGCTGAATTTGACGGCACCTTGAGGGTGCATTGACGGGTGGTCCCAACTCGGGACCAAAAAATTTCTTTTTGATTCAATACCATAAGGTAGCTGTTTTTACACTTTCTTAACGTTTGCACCTGAATTCACGCGCTTTTCTGACCTGCCAACAGGGGCCGTCCGCAGCGGCATCGAGCCGCTTTGAACGGCATTGCCATATCCAGGCTGCGCTGTACGCATCATCCTACCGTGGACACGCCGTAGGAGGGGGCTCAATGCCCCCGAGGACGGCAGCTGAGTTGCAAATACAGCTTAAGATAGATTCGAGTCACATTCGCCATGCAAAAGTTTGCGTTTTCCCAACAGGCAATAACTTGCATCAGCTGGGCCATTTCGCGAAAGGATCAGGATGCGATTGATTTATAATTGCAACAAGTCTTTTATAACCATTTACATTCATTACACTTTTATCTGATTTCGGGGAAGATCGCCTGAAAATTATTGCGGCAATGCCGCCAAAACACCGGCACATGTTGTAACATCCGTTATACCACTATAGGTTGCGTTATGCAGTGGCTCACGAAGGCAGCCGCCCGACCCTAGCCCTATCGCTCTGCTTGAGACAGGATGGAATAAAATGAAATCAAAGTTTTGCCTTGCTTTGCTTGGCTTAGGCCTGACGATCGGTGCCCCGCTTGCGCTACAGGCGGCTGAAGTGGCCAGCACCACACTTTCTGTGACCGCGACGGTTCTGGACAGCTGCACTCTGACCGCTCCGGCGGGGTTGGTGTTTGCCTCGGTCAACACCGGTGCGGTGACAAATCAAACGAGTCAAGGCACAGTGACTGTGGTCTGCACGGCGGCCAAACCCAGTGTCACCGTGAAGTTGGAGGGCGGTGACAATGCTGCAGCCGGCCAACGCAACATGAAAAACGTCGCAAACGATCTGTTGCCCTATATCATCACCACGGATGTCGGACATGCCACCGCCGTTGCGATTAGCGGCAACCTGTTTGCGGGCGCGCTGACCGCTGTGACGCCGAACATCTTCTCGGTTTACGGCCAAATTCCTGCGGGCACTTATCCGGCAGGCATCTACACCGACACCGACACCGTGCGAGTGACGCTGAACTACTGAAGCCGCAACAGCAGCGTTCTGACAACCCAAAGCTAGGAACATAGCGAGGTAAAAAATGTCGAGCTTTCCATCTTTTCGTTCCCTGATCGCAGCGCTGTCTTTGGCGGTGCCAAGCATGGCTTTCGCCGACAGTCTGGCGGTTTCCCCGACCCGGCTGACGGTGCCAGCCCCAGCGCAGACCACCACTTTGACGCTCAAAGCCGAAGGCAAAGGCCCAGCTGTGTTGCAAATTCGGGTGATGGCGTGGAAAAAGGGCAGCGACCCGAGCAATTTGAAAGCGACGAAATTGGTGCAAGTCAGCCCTCCTGCGGCCAAACTGGGCAATCGGCAGGAATTGACGCTGCGCATCTTGCGGACCTCGAACAAGGCGGTGCGGGGCAGCGAATGTTACCGCGTGCTGATCGACCGTCTGCCCGGCAAAACCAAAGACCCGCAGGCGGTAAGATTGCAGATCCGCCAGTCGGTTCCGCTGTGCTTTGAATCTTGAGCATCTGAGGCACAGCACAACCCAAAACGGTGGCACTCTGGCGGGGCCAGCGCGCACACCCCTGCAAGGAGCGGGAGGCCGTATGCACCGGGTGAGTTTGGCTTTCGCGGCGACGGCGCTGTGTTTGGCAGGCTATGCCCCCGCGTTTGCGCAAGAGACCGATGCGACCTCGCCCAGCGTTTCCGCCGACCCTGCTGATACGAACCGGGTGCCGTTGTATCTGGAAGTCACGCTGAACGGCAAGCCGACCAATCTGGTGGCGGAATTCGCGCTGGAGCCCGGCAGTGGCCGGATGTTTTCGCCGAAATCCGAGTTGGAGCAGGTCGGGCTGAATGGCAGGCCCTTGCCCGAGGGTATGGTGGATTTGCAAAGCATTGCGGGCCTGCGCTTTGTCTATGACGAATCTGGGCAGAAGATTGATTTGCAGGTGCCTATCGCGGCGATGCGGACAGACGTCGTGTCCGCGATGCCCGAGGCCGAGATGTTGGAGCCCGAGCGCAGCTATGGCGCGGTGCTGAACTACAGCCTTGATGCCGGGGTGCAGACGCAGGCGCAGGCCTCGGATATTGTCAGCCGGGCTGCGAGTTTTGACGGCTGGATTTTCTCTCCCTTTGGCATGCTGCGCTCGTCCGGGGTGGTGCGCGATCTGCCCTATGATACGGCGGGCAGCGCTGCGTTGCGGTTGGAGACAACCTATCAGCTGTCCAGCCCGAAGCGGCGGCTGACGCTGGCGGTGGGCGATGTGCAAAGCGCATCGCTGGCATGGTCACGCTCGATCCGCATGGGCGGGGTGCAGTTGCGCCGGGATTTCGGGCTGCGCAGCGATCTGATCACCCAGCAGCTGTTGTCGTTTGATGGCGCGGCGGCGGTGCCGTCCAGCGTCGATGTGTTCATCGACAACAACCGCGCCTATAGCACCGGCCGCGATGCCGGGCCGTTCCGGTTGGAGGATTTGCCGGTGCGGGCGGGGGCGGGCGAAGCGCTGATCGTGGTGACCGATGCCAATGGCCGGCGGGTGACGAAGTCGGTGTCGTTCTATGTCGCGCATAACCTGCTGAAGAAAGGTTTGCTGGATTTCTCGATTGAAGCCGGGCGGGCGCGCGAGGGCTATGGGCTGGAAAGCAATGACTATGGCGCGGATGGCGTTTTCTCGGGCAGTCTGCGCTATGGTCTGACCGAGCGGATCACGCTGGAGGCGCAGGTGCAGTCGAAATCCGATCTGCGGCTGCTGGGCTTCGGTTTTACCACGGTGCCGTTCAATCTGGCCGAGGTCAGCCTTGCGGGTGGGGTCAGCGACTATGCGGGCAAGACCGCAAGTTTTGCCTATGGCGCGCTGCAAACCGAGATCGGTCCGGTCGAGATCAGCGGCTCGGTGCGGTGGGCGCAGCAAGGATTTGCCGATTTGGCCTATGCGACCGGGGTGGATTATCTGGGGCAGACCGAGATTGAAGACAGCGACTCGTTGTTGGAAGTGCCGCGGTTGCAGACGGCGCTGAATATTTCGATGCCGCTGGCTGGGAATGGCAGTTTTGGGCTGGGCTATGTCAATTCGATCCGCAGCAGTTCGCGCGATGAATTGCTGACGGTGTCTTATGGCCGCGATCTGGAGCGGTGGGATGGGGCGCTGTCGATCTACGGCTCGCATGATCTGCAAACCGGTGAGACGCGGGCGGCGGTGGCGGTGTCGTTGCCATTGGGCACGCGCCGCTCGCTGCGGGCGACCAGTTCGATGGACCCGGAGGGCAATGCGCTGGCTGGGGTGTATATTTCGCGGCAGATTTCGGATCGGCAGGGCGATTATGGTTATGCGGCGGAGATACAGCGCGACGGGGCGGGGGAAATCCGGTTCAGCGGGCGCGGCGATTATCTGGGGCGCTATGGCCAGTTGGGGTTGGAACTGCGGACCGAGAATGGCGCGACCGGACTGCGGGCGCAGGTGGATGGCGCGGTGGCGATTGCGGGCGGGGCGTTGGCGTTTGGCAGCCGGGTGAACGACGGCTTTGCGATTGTCGATGTGGGGGCGCCGGGGGTGCCGGTATCGGTGCACAACCGGGCGGTGGCGCGCACCGGGCGGGGCGGCAAGGCTTTGGTGACCGGATTGCAATCCTATCATCGCAACCGGGTGTCGGTCGATCTGGCCGATCTGCCCGTCGATCTGGCGCTGGACGCCTCGGGGATGGATGTGGTGCCGGGGATCGGCTCGGGGGTAAAGGTGAAGTTTCGCGGTGATACCGAGGGCAGTGCGGTGATCGTGCTGCTGGGCGCGGATGGTGCGCCATTGGAGGCCGGGATGATTGCGCTGCTGAACGGTGGTGGTGAGGAATTTGTTGTCGGCTTTGACGGCGAGACTTTGGTGCAGGGTTTAAGGCAAACCAACCATCTGACCGTGCAATCTGACACCGGCACCTGCACGGCAAGCTTTGAATTTGCCGCCCAACCCGGTGCCCTGCAAAAGATTGAAGGAGTGCGTTGCAAATGATGCGTTACATGCTGGTCCTGACGTTCGCCTTTCTGCTGCAGACAGGTGCGGCGGCGGCGCAAACCTGCGCGGCGATCACCACCGATTTCGATTTTGGCAGCGTCAGCCTGCGCGCTGGTGCGGTTAATCAAACCTCGGGCAACGTGAAGGTCACCTGTAATGGTGGACTGGTCGGGCTTGTCGGCGTTTGCCTGACTTATGGCGGCGGCAGCGCCAATGACGGCGGCACCCCGCCGCGCCGCTATATGGTGGGTCCCAGCGGCGCGCTGTTGGAGTATCAACTGCGGCAAACCAGCGGCGGCGCTGCTTTGTCGCAACTGTTCGTCGAAGTGGTGATGTTCCTTGGCAGTGGCAGCGCCACGGTGCCGATTTTTGCCGATATCCTGTCGCCGTCCGTGCAACTGCCGACCGGACCCTATAACGCCAGCTATAGCAGTGGTGGGGCAAACGGTGTGAAGCTGCGCGTCGGCGTGTTGGCCTGCAATCTTCTTGGGCAAGAACTGGCGGCGGGCGGCTTTTCGGTGCGCGGGGTGGCGGCCTCTAGCTGCAATGTCTCGACCACGGCGCTGGATTTCGGCAATGTTCCGGCGCAACTGGTGCAGGCGGTCGATAAAACCGCGACGGTCACGGTCAGCTGTACCGGAGGCACGCCGTACCGGGTTTCGCTGGGTCTGGGGCAAGGGCCGGGGGTCAGCAATCCAGCGGCGCGTAAGATGAAAAACCTGTTGGCGACGCTCACCTATGGGCTGTTTCAAGACCTGGCGCGCAGCCAACCTTGGGGCGATACGCTTGCCACTAATGTCGCGGGTACGGGGGCTGGATCGGCGCAGGTCTATACGATTTATGGGCGTATCTTCGGCAACCAAATCCCGACAATCGGCACCTATACCGACAGTGTCGTCGTCACCATCGCTTACTGAGTGGTGCCCTGTAGCCGGGCCACGGCCCAAGACGCCGCCTCGGCTACGGTTGGATCAGGATCGGCGCGCAGGGGTTCAGCATGGCGAGCCAGAGTTGGCAGGCCAGAGTTGCCGATGGCATAAAGCACGTTGCGCACGAAGCGATCCCGCCCGATGCGCTTGATCGGGCTGCCCGCAAAGCGCGCGCGGAAGCCAGCGTCATCAAGGCTGACCAGATCGGCCAATTCCGGCGCGCCAACCTTCGGCTGATAGCCGATGTCCTTGGCGGCTTGGGCGAATTTGTTCCATGGGCAGGCGGCAAGGCAATCATCGCAGCCATAAATCCGGTTGCCCATCAGTGCGCGCAGATCGGGGGCGACCGGGCCCTTATGCTCGATGGTCAGATAGGAAATGCAGCGCCGCGCATCGAGTTGATAAGGCGCAGGGAAAGCGTTTGTCGGGCAGGCCTCAAGGCAAGCGGTGCAAGTGCCACAATGGCTGACCTCGGGCGCATCCTTTGGCAGATCGGCGGTGGTGAAAATCGCGCCGAGGAAAAACCAGTTGCCCAGATCGCGCGATAGCAGGTTGGTGTGCTTGCCCTGCCAGCCCAGACCCGCCGCTTCGGCGAGCGGTTTTTCCATCACCGGGGCGGTATCGACGAACACCTTGATCTCGGCCTTCGCAGCAGTTGCAAACCAACCACCCAAGCGCTTCAACCGCCGCTTCACCAGATCATGGTAATCCTTGCCCTGCGCATAGACCGACACCGCCGCGCGGTCGGGTTGAGACAGCACAGCCATAGGGTCAACCTCTGGCGTGTAAACCTCGGCCAGCATGATCACCGAGCGCGCCTCGGGCCACAGCGCTGCGGCATTGCCGCGCCAATGTTCGCGCTCGGCCATCCATGTCATCTGGCCGTGGCGATCCGCTTGCAGAAATTGCTGAAGCCGCCCCGCCGTTTCCGGCACCGCATCGGGCGCGCAGATGCCAAGCTTGGAAAAACCTTCCTCGGTCGCCCGCAGGATCAGAGCATCCTTGAGAGATTGCATGGTCATCCTCTCTGCTCAAATATCCTCTGGGGGTCCGGGGGGCGAAGCGTCCCCGGCGGTTTCAGCTAGAAATCCAGATCGGCGTAATGCGCGGGGGGCGGAAAGCCCGACACCTGATCCGCCAGCAAAGTGCGGAACGAGGGTCGCGATTTGATCTTGGCATACCAGTCTTTCACCGTGGCCGAGCGGTTCCAGTCAACATCCGAGATGTAGTCGAGGCAAGAGATATGCGCGGCCGCCGTCAGATCGGCCAAAGTCATCACATCGCCCGCGAGCCAGCGGCGTTGATCGAGCAGCCAGCCGAGATAGTCGATGTGGTATTTGATCCGCCCCGCCCCGGATTTCACCGCTTTGGAATCCGGGTAGCCATGCGCCATGATCTTTTTATTGACCCGCTCATACAGCAGTTTCGAGGTGACTTCGGCGTGGAATTTGTCATCAAACCACGCGCAAAGGCGGCGGACTTCAAAGCGCATGTCAATGTCGCGCGGCATCAGCGCCGGGCTGGGGAAGGCTTCCTCCAGATATTCGCAGATGGCTTGGCTTTCCGACAGCACCTTGTTCTCAATCCGCAACACCGGGACTTTGCCCGCCGGATTACGGCGCAGGAAATCGGGCGAGGGCTCCCAATAGCGTTCTTCGATCAGCTCTACCTCCAGCCGCTTTTCGGCCAAAGTCAGGCGCACCTTGCGGCAGAATGGCGAGAGCGGGAAGTGATAGAGGCGGATCATGCGGGATGGATCTTTGTATGCGGGTTTTGATCTTCAATGCCGCGAAGGGGCGCGGAATTCAACCACAATCCCGGCGGTTTTCAGTCCTGAAAGCAATCCGCGCGGCCATCCGCCAGAATGGTCTCGGCACCGGACATGATACCACCTGTGCGTTTGCGGACGAAACTGCTGGGTTTGCTGGCAGAGCGACCCTTTGGGTCGGGCAGCACGGCGGCGAGGCGGGCGGCTTGCAGGGCGGACAGATCGCGGGCATCGACGCCGAAATAGTGCTGGGCGGCGGCTTGCACGCCAAACACGCCCTCGTCGAATTCGGCGACGTTGAGGTAGACTTCAAGGATGCGCTGCTTGGACCAGACCAGCTCGACCACCGGGGTCAGGCCCGCCTCGATGGCCTTGCGCAGCCAGCTGCGGCCTTGCCAGAGGAAGACGTTCTTGGCGACCTGTTGGGTCAGGGTCGAGGCCCCGCGATTGCCGCCTTGCTCGGCTGCGGCGCGGATGGCCGCCATATCAAAGCCCCAGTGCAGACAGAAATTGGCATCCTCGGCGGCGACGACAGAACGCGCCATCACCGGGGCTATATCATCCCAGTTGACCCAATCTTTGCTGATGCCGCCCAATCGCCAGCTTTCGGAGAGCTGATACAGGTTGATCGGGGGGGGCAGGAAGCTGAACAGCAGGATCAGGACGCCGTAGAATCCTGCGATGCCCGCCAGACCCCGCAAAAGCCAGCGTTTGATCCGCCGCCCCTTGGTTTCGGGGGCGATCGGATCAGGCTCGGGTTCGGCCTTTTTGCGCGGTTTTTTCGGGGTATCGACCATTTCCCAAGCTTAGGCATCAAGCTTGCGGTCTGGTCAAGGGTTTGGCGGGGCTTTTGGCTGTGTCCACGCGTGGACAGGCTTGCCGTTTATATGATTTCAATGGGTTAGCAGGGGTCTGTTCAGAATTTGTTAAACATTGCCGCAGGTCTCTACTGTCCGATGGCAAATCTTGCCAAATCTTGTCAATGCGCTATTGCGATGGCTATGAGTACGATGAACATCTCTTTGCCCGACGACATGAAAGCCTTTGTGGACGAACAGGTCCGCATCCATGGCTTTGCCACCACCAGCGAATATATGCGCGCGCTGATCCGCGAGCGGAAAGACGCGATTGAGCGGCTGCGGGGCTTGGTGATCGAGGGCATGGAATCGGGCCCCGGACAGCCTGCGGATGAGGTGATGGGCCGGCTTCGGGAAAGGATCGAGGCCGCGCGTGATCGGGTGAAAGCCGCTGAATGACGGCCATCATTGTCAGTCCGGTGGCTGAGGGCGATCTGGCTACCATCACCGATTTCTATCTGGCAGAGGCTGGCATCGAGATCGCATCGGCCTTTTTGACGGCATGGGACCGCTGCATGGAACATCTGAGCGGCTTTCCCGCTAGCAGATCGCTGAGACTGGCGGAAAAGCTGGCGATTGGCGGGCTGCGAGTCTGGCCGATCAAGGGATTTCCGCAACTTGCGCTTTATCTCGAGACGCCGCTGGGCATCACCATCCAGCGGGTACTGCATTCTGCGCGTGATCTGCCGTTTGCGCTGCGCGACTGAAACCAGCTGATCACGACAGATAATGTCGCGGGCGTTGCTGCGCAGGCGGCTTGGCTTGCTAGGTTTCGCAGAGCCCTCAGCCCGGAGCCTCACATGCCGCTACGCCGCACGCCGTTTTATGCCCTTGTGTCGGCCTATGGTGCGCAGATGGGGCCGGTGGGCGGCGGCTTCATCAACGCGCATCATTATGGGGATGTGCAGGCGGAGCATCTGAACACGCGGGCGAATGTGGGGGTGCAGGATCTGTCCACCATGGGCAAGATTGATGTGAAGGGGCCGGAGGCGGAAGCCTTGGTCAATCATCTGATCGTCAATGATGCGGCGGCGATGCGGGTGGGTGCTGCGCGCTATGCCTCGGTCTGTACGGCTGATGGCGGGATTATGGATGATCTGACGGTGTTCCGGCTGGGGGATGAGCATTTTCTGATCGTGTCTGGTTCGCGCAATCGGCTGAAAATCCGCGATTGGGCGATGGCGCACGCGCAGGGGCGGCGGGCTTATGTGACGGATATTACGGCAGCGATTGCGTTTCCGACCGTGCAGGGGCCACGCGCACGGGAGTTGCTGGCGGGGCTGATCCCAGATGTGGATTTGAGCGCGTTGAAGCGGTGGCAGTTCACTTGGGGACATTTCGGCGAGACGCGGGTGATGATTTCGCGCACCGGGGTAACAGGTGAGTTGGGGTTTGAGCTGTTCGTGCCTTCGGATGAGGCGGCGGGGGTTTGGAACGGTCTGATGGCGGTGGGCGGGGCGTTTGGGCTGCGCCCCTACGGCGTGCAGGCGATGTTTACGCTGGGGTTAGAGAAACTGTATCCGGCGCATGGCATTGATATGGACGAGACGCTGACGCCGTTTCATGTCGGCACCGATGCGTTCATCAAATTTGACAAAGGCGACTTCATCGGGCGCGAGGCTTTGTTGCGGCTGCGCGATGTGGGCGTGCCTACGGCTTGGGTCGGGTTGCTGATGCAGAGTGAGGTTCCGGCGGCTGAGGGGGCGGCAGTGATGGCGGAGGGGCTACAGATTGGCCATGTGACCTATAGCGATCATGGTTACTCGGTGGGTGCGGTTTTAGCTTCAGCGCATATCGACACCGCTTATGCGGTGGAGGGCGCAGAGGTGACGGTGAGCGGCGTTACGGCGCGGGTTTCTCGGCGGGCGTTCATTGATCCCGAGGGGCTGCGGCTGCGGGCCTGACGCGGCATCACGGCGGAAATCGCAGCGGGTCGCGGGAACGAAATCCGATGTTCGGGGTTATTGGTGCATAGGGCCTGGGGAACCGGGCCGCTGTGTAACAATGGAGATCATCATGTTTCGCACTTCTATCGCAGCCTTCCTGATGGCCACTGCCGTGGCATTCCCGTCCTTCGCGCAAGACCTGAAACCTATCCGTGAGGTTGAGGTCAAAGTTGACACCGCAGGCATCGCCAACGCACAAGCCGCTGCCTATTGGGGCACGCTGCAAGACGATCTGAAAGCCGCGATCCTGACCAAAGTGGCGCCTTCTGAAGACGAAGCGGCCTATGTGATCAAGATCCGTATTGATGACGTGGCGCTGGCCAATGGATTTCAGGAAAAGCTGGGGCTGGGCGACACCACTTTGACCGGCAACGTACTGGTGCAGGACGACAAGAACCACGTTGGGGACGACGCCTATGACCTGACGGTGGATGTGAATGCGGCCAAGCCGCTGCTGCCGCAGGGCTATGACTTTAATGCGGCGGACGCGGATACCAAGGTGTATTATAACGCGATGGTTAACGCTTTCGCCGACGGTGTAGTGACCCGCCTGAAGTAAGTT
Source organism: Cypionkella sp. TWP1-2-1b2 (assembly GCF_049896245.1). Classification (NCBI taxonomy): domain Bacteria; kingdom Pseudomonadati; phylum Pseudomonadota; class Alphaproteobacteria; order Rhodobacterales; family Paracoccaceae; genus Cypionkella; species Cypionkella sp. TWP1-2-1b2. Next base: position 55,766 of record NZ_JAFCTX010000028.1, read on the forward strand.
TGGCGGTTTCGTGTGGAAAAGGCCCCCTTGCGGGGGCCTTTTGCTTTGAGAGGTGAATTATTCGGCCGGGACTTTCTGCACTTCATCCGACAGCGGATGCGCCAAATGGGGTAGCATTTCTTTCGGGCAGATTTGCAGGAAATTCACCCGCTCTGTTTCCCAATCGGCGAGGATGCGGGTGGCGAGGCGCGATCCGGTTTCTTTGGCATGACGCTCGATCAGGTGGCGCAGTTGCGCCTCCCAATGCGAATGGGCGACGGCGCAGGTCAACACGGTTTCGTCGTTGACGAAATCTTCCGCGATGGCGTGCGGATCGTAGACATAGGCCATGCCGCCAGTCATGCCCGCGCCGAAGTTGGCACCGATGCGGCCAAGGATCACGGCTGTGCCGCCGGTCATGTATTCACAACCGTTGGAGCCGCAGCCTTCGACCACCACTGACGCACCGGAGTTGCGGACGGCAAACCGCTCGCCCGCGCGACCGGAGGCGAACAGATAGCCCGCCGTTGCTCCGTAAAGCACGGTGTTGCCGATGATGGTGTTATCTTCGGCTTTCAGCGGTGACGACATCTGCGGGCGCACCACGATGGTGCCACCCGACAAGCCCTTGCCGACGTAGTCGTTGGCGTCGCCTTGGACTTCCAGTTTCAGGCCGTTGACTGCGAAGGCACCTAGCGATTGCCCACAAGAGCCGTGCAGTTTCACCGTCAGATGATCGGGTTGCAGGTTGTTGCGCATGCCGAATTTCTTGACGATATGCGACGAGGCCCGCGTGCCGATGGTGCGCAGGGTGTTGCGCACGGCATAGGACAGCTGCATCTTCTCGCCGTCTTCAAAGAACCGCGCGCCGTCTTTGACGATTTCGGCGTCCAAAGTATCGGGAACGTGGTTGCGGGGTTTCGAGCGGTCATAGGTGATTTTCTGCGCGCCATCGACGGTGATCAACAACGGGTTGAGGTCAAGATCGTCGAGGTGGGCAGAGCCACGGCTGACCTGTGACAGAAGGTCAGCGCGCCCGATGATTTCATCCATGCTGCGCGCGCCGATCTGAGCAAGGATTTCACGGACTTCCTGCGCGTAGAAGGTGATCAGGTTGACAACCTTATCCGCCGTGCCGGTGAATTTGGCCCGCAAGGCGGTGTCTTGGGTGCAGACGCCGACCGGGCAGGTGTTGGATTGGCACTGCCGCACCATGATGCAGCCCATCGCGATCAGGGCGGCGGTGCCGATGCCGTATTCCTCGGCCCCGAGCATCGCGGCCATCACCACATCGCGGCCCGTGCGCAGGCCGCCGTCGGTGCGCAGGGTGACGCGTTCGCGCAGGTTATTCATGCTCAGGACCTGATGCGCTTCGGTCAGGCCCATTTCCCACGGCAGGCCGGCGTATTTGATCGAGGTGCCGGGAGATGCCCCAGTGCCGCCGTTGTGGCCGGAGATCAGGATGATGTCGGCCTTCGCTTTGGCGACACCTGCGGCGATGGTGCCGACGCCGGAGGCACTAACTAGTTTCACCGTGACTTTGGCGCGCGGATTGATCTGTTTCAGGTCGTAGATCAGCTGGGCGAGGTCTTCGATGGAATAGATGTCGTGGTGCGGCGGTGGCGAGATCAGCGTCACGCCTTTGGTGGAATGGCGCAGGCGGGCGATCAGTTCTGTCACTTTCATGCCGGGCAGCTGGCCGCCTTCGCCGGGTTTGGCCCCCTGCGCAACTTTGATTTCCAACTCTTCGCAGGCGTTCAGGTATTCGGCGGTGACCCCGAAACGGCCCGACGCGACCTGCTTGATCTTGGCCGACGGGTTGTCGCCGTTCGGTTCGGGCAGGAAGTGGGCGGGGTCTTCACCGCCTTCACCGCTATCAGACTTAGCGCCGATGCGATTCATTGCGACGTTGAGGGTCTTATGCGCCTCTGGCCCCAGGGCCCCCAGCGACATGCCGGGTGTGACGAAACGCTTGCGGATCGAGGTGATGCTTTCGACTTCCTCAATCGGCACGGGTTTGCCGAGGGTTTTGATATCCAAGAGATCGCGGATGTGGATCGGCGGGTTGGAGCGCATCGCGGCGGAGTATTGCTTCCACAGATCAAAGCTGGCGCGGTCGCAGGCCGATTGTAGCATATGCATGGTCTGCGCTTCCCAAGCGTGCTTTTCGCCGGAACGCCGCGCTTTGTAGAAGCCGCCGATGGGCAGCACGTCAGCGCCACCCAGCCAGCCCTTGGCGTGGACTTCCTCCGCTTTGATCTGGATACCGTTCAGACCGATGCCGGAGATGCGGGACTGCATACCGGGGAAATACTCGGCCACCATGGCGCGGGACAGGCCGACGGCTTCGAAGTTTAGGCCACCGCGATAGGACGAGATTACCGAAATGCCCATTTTGGACATGATTTTCAGCAGGCCTGCATCCACCGCAAGACCATAGCGGCGCATGGCATCGACGAGGCTGCCGTCGATCAGGTTGCGACGGATGCGGTCGGCGATGGAGTCTTGCGCAAGGTAAGCGTTGACGGTGGTGGCTCCCGAGCCGATCAGCACGGCGAAATAGTGGGGGTCGATGCACTCCGCAGAGCGGACGTTGACCGAGCAGAAGGTGCGCAGGCCCTTGCGGGTCAGCCAAGAATGGACTGCCGAAGTGGCAAGGATCATCGGCATCGCCACCTTTTCAGGGCTTTGGTGCTGATCGGTCATCACCAACTGGCCCGCGCCGGAACGCACGGCGTCTTCGGCTTCGGCGCGGATACGTTCAAGACCTTGGCGCAGGGCGTCGGGGCCCGCGTTGGCGGGGAAAGTGCAGTCGATGAACGCGACCTGATCGCCGAAGCGTTTGACCAGCACATCAAATTCAGCATTGGCGAGGAAGGGGCTTTCCAGCACCAGTATCTCGCTTTGCGCGTTGGTTTCATCCAGCACGTTGCGCAGATTGCCGAAGCGGGTTTTCAGCGACATCACCCGGCCTTCGCGCAGTGAGTCGATGGGCGGGTTAGTGACTTGGCTGAAGTTTTGCCGGAAGAAGTGGCTGAGGGGCCGGTAGACCGACGACAACACAGCGGCGGGGGTATCATCGCCCATCGAGGCGATCATTTCCTTGCCGTCTTCGGCCATCGGGGCGAGGACTTGCTCCAGTTCTTCAACCGTGAAACCCGCCGCGATCTGGCGTTTGCGCAGTTCGGCACCGTCGAACATTGCCACTTCCGGCACATCGCGCAGCAGGGCGTTGAGATCGACGATCTTCTCAATCCACGTGCCGTAAGGCTGCGCGGCTGCGAGCTTATCTTTGAGGGCAACGTCATGGTAAAGTTTGCCCTCGGCCATATCGACAGCAATCATCTGGCCCGGCCCAAGCGCGCCCTTTTCACGGATGGTGGATTCGTCGACCGGCACCATACCAGCCTCGGAACCCGCAATCAGCAGGCCGTCGCCAGTGACGACATAGCGCATCGGGCGCAACCCGTTGCGATCAAGCCCGCCGCAGACCCAGCGGCCATCGGTCATAGCCAGAGCGGCGGGGCCGTCCCAAGGCTCGATCACCGAGTTGCAATAGGCATACATATCGGCCCAAGCGGGCTTCATGTCGGTGGTGGCTTTGCTCCACGCTTCCGGCACCAGCATGGTCTTGGCAAGCGGGGCGTTGCGGCCCGAACGCACAAGCGCTTCGAACACCGCATCCAGCGCGCCAGAGTCAGACGTGCCCGCGGGGATGATGGGCTTGATGTCTTCGGCGGCATCGCCAAAGTTATTGCTAGCCATGCGAATTTCGTGGCTTTTCATCCAGTTGACGTTGCCTTTCAGCGTGTTGATCTCGCCGTTATGGGCCAACATGCGGAAGGGTTGCGCCAGCCACCACTGCGGGAAAGTGTTGGTGGAATAGCGCTGGTGGTAGATTGCAAAGGCGCTCTCAAAGCGGTCATCCATCAGGTCGGGATAGAAGGTGGCGACCTGTTCGGCCAGCATCATGCCTTTGTAGATGATGCTGCGGCAGGACAGCGAGCACAGATACATGCCTTGGATTTGCGACGCGAGGGCGGCTTTTTCGATGCGGCGGCGGATGATGTACAGCTCGCGCTCGAACTGTTCTTCGTCGATGGCTTTGTCGTTGCGGATCAGGATTTGTTCGATCTCGGGGCGGGTGGCGTTGGCCTTGTCGCCCAGCACGGACGTGTCAACCGGAACGTGACGCCAGCCATAAATGTAATGCCCCATCCGCAAAACTTCGGCCTCGACAATGGTGCGGCAGCGTTCTTGCGCGCCGAAATCGGTGCGCGGCAGAAAGACCTGGCCAACGGCGATCAGCTTGTGGATATCGGGTTCATGCCCGGTGCGGCGGACTTGGTCGTAGAAGAATTTCACCGGGATCTGCACATGGATGCCCGCGCCATCGCCGGTCTTGCCATCGGCATCGACCGCGCCGCGGTGCCAGATCGCCTTCAGCGCGTTGATGCCGTTTTCGACGACCTTGCGCGAGGGCTTGCCAGAGACCGACACCACCAGACCGACACCGCAGGACGAATGCTCATCCTCGGTTTTATACAGGCTGTTGGCGTCCATATAGGCGCGTTTGGCTTCTTCGGCACGGACCCAAGCTTCATCATAGATCGTCATGGCTCACTCCTTCGGGCTTGCGGCGTAGAGGGCTTCAACTTCGGCCCCGGTCAGTTTTTCGGTGTCACCCGCAAACGCCCAAGTGTCGGGCTTGCGGTCAAAGTAGATTTCCTGGGTCAGTTTCAGCCCGGTCAGATCATCCAGCAGGCCTGCGGACAGGAAATAGTCGGCCTGATCGCCCGGCTCGGTAAAACGATACCAAAGGCCCGAACCGCAGCGGCTGCAAAAACTGCGCGCGGCCCAATCTGACGATTGATAGGTCGCCACGGCCTCGGCTCCGTGAACGATCACGCCGTCATGCGGCACGATTACGGTCATGGTACAAGCGCCGGAATGGCGACGACAGTTTTCGCAATGGCAGGCGTGCACGTCAGGGTTCAGCCCGGTTATCTGGAGGCGAACCGCGCCGCACAGGCAGTGTCCGGTGTGTTCAGCGGCCATCGGATGCCCTCCATAAACGCTCCAGCGGCGTGGCTTCCGACATCACGGCGTCACATTCGAAGATCGGTTGCGTGGCGGCGAAGCCCTTCTCGCCGGGCAGGTAGAATTGCACCGGGCTGCCTTCGAGCGGCAGCCATTGCGTGCCATCCCACCATTCGGATTGGCCGGAGAAGAAGTTGCGCCACTCGGCGCTGATGTATTCATGGCCGTGCGACTTGCGCAGCTCGTTGCCCGCATCGTCGGTTTCGACATATTCGAATTCGGTGCGTTGCAGGGTGACCCCGTCGATGGTGGCGGTCTCGCCTGTCAGCTTGTCGAAGCCTTTGACATTGGTGTGCTCGCCATTGTCTTTGGACAGGCTGAAATCAAAATCATCGCGGCCCGTTGCCAGCAGGCTGGAGAAATTCGCTGGATCTTTTGGGTTCGGGTCGAGAGTTTGCACGACAGTAGGGTTCAGGTCATAGCTTTCAATCCACTGGGTCTCGCGGTCGATTCTGGACATGTAGAACATGCCTTCCTGATCGAAATCCGCGCGCCATTTGTCGCCGGGATTGTCTTTCTCGCAGGTGTAATAGTTCGCGACATAGCAGCCGCGCGATTGCACGGTGAGGGTTGTGGTGCAGCCTTGCGGCGGTGTGAAGCTGCCCGCGAGCAGAGGGGTGGCTGCGAAGAACAGCGGGAAAAGCAGGGCGGTCCGCATGGTGGTGTCCTTTATGGCTGCGATCTTTGCGATCACTCTGCCGCAACGCTGGCGGGTTGCGCCAGATAAGCGAGGATGGAGTCGGCGGCATCGCGGCCGTCGCGGATGGCCCAGACGACGAGGGAGGCTCCGCGCACGATGTCGCCTGCGGCGTAGACGCCGGGGAGGGAGGTGGCGTGGCTGCGGAAGTCGGCCTTGATGGTGCCCCAGCGGGTGACGGCGAGGTCGGGGACGCCCCAGAGGGTTTGGATGGCTTCGGGCTCAAAGCCAAGGGCTTGCACGACCAGATCGGCGGGCTCGATATAATCCGCGCCTTCGATCAGTTCTGGGGTTTGTCGGCCAGAGGAATCTGGCGATCCGAGGCGCATTTTCTGCACCATGACGCCTTCGACCGTGGTGCCGCCGGTGAAGCCTTTCGGGGCGGAGAGCCAGACGAAGTCGACACCTTCTTCCTCGGCGTTTTGGGTTTCGCGCTGGCTGCCCGGCATGTTGGCTTTGTCGCGGCGGTAGAGGCATTTCACGCTCGTGGCACCTTGGCGGATCGCGGTGCGGACACAATCCATCGCGGTATCGCCGCCGCCGATGACTACGACGCGCTTGCCGTCGGCGTTGAGTTCGCCCGAGTCAAATTCCGGCACGTCATCGCCGAATGATTTGCGGTTGGAGGCGGTGAGGTAATCCAGCGCGCGGACGACGCCTTTGGCACCGACGCCGGGGGCTTCGATGTCGCGGGCTTTATAGACTCCGGTGGCGATCAGAATGGCGTCGTGCTGGCCACGGATGGCGTCGAAGCTTAGGTCTTCGCCAACGCGGCAGTTCAAAACGAAAGTGACGCCAGCGATTTCAAGCTGTTCAATACGCTGCATCACCACGGGCTTTTCCAGTTTGAAACCGGGGATGCCGTAGGTGAGCAAGCCGCCGGCACGGTCGTAGCGGTCGTAGACGGTGACTTGCACACCTGCGCGGCGCAAAACGTCGGCGGCGGCGAGGCCACCGGGGCCGGCACCGATGATGCCGACGGATTCGGGGCGCTGGGTGCGGGCTTTGATCGGTTTGACCCAGCCCATTTCCCACGCCTTGTCGGTGAGGTATTTTTCAACCGCGCCGATGGTGACGGTGCCGTGGCCGGATTGCTCAATCACGCAGTTGCCTTCGCAGAGGCGGTCTTGCGGGCAGATGCGGCCGCAGATTTCCGGGAAGGTGTTGGTGGCTTGGCTGAGTTCGTAAGCTTCTTCCAAGCGCCCCTCGGCGGTGAGCCGCAGCCAATCGGGAATGTTGTTGTGTAACGGGCAATGCGATTGGCAATAGGGCACGCCGCATTGGCTGCAGCGCGACGCCTGCTCGGCGGCTTTATTCACCGCGTATTGGCGGTAGATTTCATCGAAATCATGGCTGCGCAGTTCGGCATCGCGCTTGGTGGGCATCTCTTTGCCAACGGTGACGAATTTCAGCATTTTCTGCCCGGCCATGATCTGCCCCTTAGGTGGAATTGCACTGTCGGGCGTTGATACTTTGGAACGGAACCAAATAAAAGTCAGCATGACTGACCTATGTTTGGGTTTTTTCGATGGTAGGTCAACAATTCTGACGGATTTCATATAATTTAGGTCAGTATGTAGTGCCTATATTGCATGACAGACCGATCTTGCTGCCCAACTGCAAGGCGATTCGTGGAAATCAGGCGATCATCCCGGCAGCGGTCAGCGCCAGAAGCAGGCTGCCAAAGACAATACGGTAGATCGCGAAGGCGGTGAAGCGGTGGCTGCGGATATAGGTCAGCAGCCATTTGACGGCGACGAAGGCAGTGAGGGTCGAGACGACGAAGGCGATGGCAAGCGAGGTCCAGTCGCCCTCGACCGTGCCGTGGCGGAATTGGCTGAGAAGCTCATATCCGCTGGCGGCATACATCGTCGGGATACCGACCAGAAAGGTAAATTCGGTGGCGGCGGCACGGTTTGAGGTGCCGAGCAGCATGGCGATGAAGATCGTCGCTGCAGAGCGTGAGGTGCCGGGGAAGACGCCCGCCACCACCTGCGCCAGACCGACAGCGATGGCGACGCGCAGGGTGATTTGGGCGCTGTCGGGCAGTTTGGCGGCGAAATGCTCGGCTGCCAGCATCCAGATACCGCCGATCACCAAGGCCCAAGCGACGGGCTGGATGGTGGTGGGCAATTCAAACCCAAGTTTCTTGACAATCAGGCCGAGGATTGCGGTGATCAGGAAGGCGACGGTCAGCTTGATCAGGTAATCGCGGTTTTCAGGCAGCCGCCAATGCAGCAGCAGATCGGTGATGCGCCGCCAGTAGATCAGCGTCACGGCGAGGATCGCTCCGGCCTGAATGACGATATTATAGGTGTCCGAGCGCGCACCCAGCCAGTGTTCGGCCAGCAATAGATGGCCGGTGCTGGAGATCGGCAGGAATTCGGTGATGCCTTCGATCAGGCCCAGCAGAACGTCATTAAGATAGGTCACGGCAATTCCCTTGGGCTGGATCGAATGGCTTAAACCTTTTTGAGGTTCTTCGCCGATTCCTTGATCGCCGCGTATTGGCCCGAGGGGCGGTAGCGCCACAGGTATTCCGGGATCACCGAGGCGTAATCGGTGGCGGTGATGCCCAAGTCGGCAAGTGTTTTTGCACCGGGGGCAACAATGTTGTCGCTGCGCAGAGAGGCAACCTGATCGCGGGTGATCATGCTGTTCTTGAAAATTCCACCGGTGGCGAAGGACGTGAAATCAAGAAGCGTGGCGGGGATAAGCGCGATTGTGAATGGCAGGTTAAGGACCAAACGGCGGCGGCGGATCACGCCCAGCATCTTGGTGATGATGGCGCGGAAGCTTTCCGCATCTGGGCCGCCGAGTTCATAGATGCCATGCGCCTCGCCCTTGATGCCTTTGACGGCGGCTTGGGCGACATCATCAACATAGACCGGCTGGAATTTGGTCTGCGCGCCAACCAAGGGCAGGATCGGCCCCAAGCGGGCCATCGCGCCGAAGCGGTTGAAGAAGCCGTCTTCATTGCCGAAAATCACCGAAGGCCGCAGGATCATCGCAGTGGGGAAGGCGGAGAGAATGGCGGCTTCGCCTGCGCCCTTGGATTGGGCATAAAGGCTGGCACCGTTCACATCGGCACCGATCGCCGAGATATGCACAAGGGCGGCGATGCCTTGCTGGGCGGCAAGGCGGGCGATGCGGCCAGCACCTTCTGATTGCACGGCGGTGAAGTTGTTCTTGCCGCCGCGATCAAAGGTACCGACGCAGTTCACCACCGCATCCGATCCGGCCATTGCGGCCAGCACCGAGGCATCGTCGCGGATGTTGCAGAACACCGGGTCGACTTGGCCGGGGGTGCCGTAGGGTTTGACGAACAAAGCCTCATTCGGGCGGCGGCAGGCGACACGGATGCGCCAACCCTCTTTCGCCATCCGGCGCGCAATGTAGCGGCCGACAAAACCCGATCCGCCGTAGATCGTGACAAGTTTGCTCATGCGAAACCCCTTTGGCCGTGCTTTGCGTTCCCGTCTGAATAATCCGCCCCGGCCACAGCGGCAAGTCTATTCACCGCGACAGATTTTCCAGATTTTTCTGTGCGCCCCCAGATTTTCTTTTAGGCCCCGTTGACTCCCCCGATCCGCTTGGCTACATCGCCCCCACGACACTTGCCCTGGTGGCGGAATTGGTAGACGCGCTGGTTTCAGGTACCAGTGTTGCAAGACGTGGAGGTTCGAGTCCTCTCCTGGGCACCAGTCGTCTCGCTGAGACACTTGTTTCTCAACGATAACAGCTCTTAAGCGTCCCTTTCGGTACACAACGCGGTACACGGAAGGGACACAAGAGTGGCGTTGAAGATGAATATCAAGCACATCCAGAAAGCAGCATTGGGCAAATGGCAGTACCGCTGCCGCCGCTTCCCTGAGTCGATCAAAGCCGCACTTGGTCGCAATGATTTCAAGCGGGTCTTGAAGGCGCGCTCTGAGGCCGAGGTGCTGCGTGAGTATCCCCGGATTGAAGCTGAGTTTGACCACATTGTTGAAGGGGCCTCTGTAACCAAAGCTGTGGCGGAGGGCGATGTGTCTAGAGCAAGTCACCTTCAATCGGGACCATATCCTGCGGCTTTGAAGTAGTTTCTGCATTCCTGGCTATGGAATAGATCGCAGACTGCACCGACGGCGGTCCAGAGGGCTTGGTACGT
>NZ_JAFCTX010000029.1:0-56536 GCF_049896245.1 Cypionkella sp. TWP1-2-1b2
TGCGAAGCTCCATAGGATGTGATTTGCCCATCTCGATCCCCTATATCTGGAAAGATCAGGGAATCAGAAACCGTCCAAGATGGGAAGCCTGAATCATATGAACGGCGACTTGCTCTAGAGGCCAGCCCTTGCAGGTGCCACAGGAGGGGCAGACGAAGCCATCGGGCCAACGATGCTCCGCCAGATAATGCGAGCACGCTTCCTCGTCGGAAAACCGAGCGTCGAACGCTTGGCGGGACATAGGTTTGTCATTTTTCCATCTGGCTGGCATGAGTAGAACAATACCAGAACATTTTAAGTTGGCAAGCCGCGTCGCACTACATCATGTGCCGCCGGATCAAAGGGGATAAGCCTTCGCTCTCAGATTGATGAAGTGCTTCTGCGAACCCGACAACTTCAAATGGAGAACGCCAACTGTCTAGAGGGTCATCGTTGAAATCTGGATGGTTGTAGAGCTTTGAAACTATGATCTTTAGGTGATTTTCTTCCGACAGATTCTCATCGTCATTTAATAATTCCCAATAGGAGCTGTTTTCTACATCATGTCGGCAGGCTTCCAGCAAGACTTCGACGGATAGGTCGCGCGCCTTACTGTTTTCATGCGGATCGAAATAGGCGAGCGTGTGTTCGATTACCCACAGAATATCCAACCAGCGAGATGAAAGTAGGGTCTTGGAATTGTTGTGAAAATTCGCAATATTCTCACTTCGAAACTCGTCAATGCTCTCAAATTATACGCTTTCGGGCTGATCAAAGAGAACATATGAAAGTTGTAATGCGCGAAGAATCGAAAGCATAAACGGCTCCTGCCGCTTTGTGATACGCCACTCATCGAGTCCAAGCTTCAGATAGTCTGGAAAGTCAGGGTGAAGATAGGGAAGCAGGCGAACTGCCGCACGCAGCATCAGGATACTAGCTTCCGCCTCGGTTCTCTCGTCAACAATATCCTCTAGATTCAAGCGCTGCTCTTCGTCCAAACTCTTTCGTCCTTGGTTGGCGTGTTCGACGTTGATAGCGCAACAAAACCCAATCTTGCCACTCTATCATGACCCAATTTGGTCACCTCCACAATTTCTACATCGCCGTTGATATCGATCACGGCGTTCACCCTCACCAACCATCTATCCTTATGGCCAGACGGTCGCTGCGTCCGCCATTAGGGCCCTGCGTCTGCTCCAGCGCCTGCAAACCTTAACAAACGATGAACAAGCATGCGCTAACCCCTTGAAATCCCACACCCCACCCCCCTGTCCACGCGTGGACACACCCCACCGCCCACAACCCCCTTCCCGCCCCCCCCAAACCAAGCTATATCGCGCGCATGACCCAGCTTGATCTCATCCGCAACTTCTCCATCGTGGCCCACATTGACCACGGTAAATCCACCCTCGCCGACCGGCTCATTCAGATGACCGGCACGGTGGCTGCGCGCGATATGAAGGCGCAGATGCTGGACAGCATGGATATCGAGCGCGAGCGCGGCATCACCATCAAGGCCAACACGGTGCGGATCGAATATCCGGCGAAAGATGGCAAAACCTACATCCTGAACCTGATCGACACCCCCGGCCACGTCGATTTCGCCTACGAAGTCTCCCGCTCGATGCGCGCAGTAGAAGGCTCGCTGCTGGTCGTTGATGCCTCCCAAGGGGTTGAGGCGCAAACCCTTGCCAACGTCTACCAAGCCCTCGATGCCGGTCACGAAATCGTCCCGGTCCTCAACAAAATCGACCTACCCGCAGCCGAGCCCGACCGCATCCGCCAGCAGATCGAAGACGTGATAGGCCTTGACGCCTCTGATGCCGTGCTGATCTCGGCCAAATCCGGCCTCGGCATCCCCGAGGTGCTGGAAGCCATCGTCACCCGTCTGCCACCCCCTAAGGGCGACCGCGACGCACCCTTGAAAGCCATGCTGGTGGACAGCTGGTATGATGCTTACCTCGGCGTCGTCGTCATGGTGCGCATCATGGACGGCCTGATGAAAAAGGGCGACCGCGTCCGCATGATGCAAACCAACGCCGTCTACGGCATCGACAAACTCTCGGTCCTCAAGCCGCAAATGGTCGATATTGATGAGCTTGGGCCGGGCGAAATCGGCATCTTCACCGCCTCCATCAAACAAGTCCGCGACACCCGCGTTGGCGACACCGTCACCCACGAACGCAAGGGCTGCACCGAAGCCCTCCCCGGTTTCAAACCCGCGCAACCCGTGGTGTTCTGCGGGTTGTTCCCGGTCGACGCTGCCGAATTCGAAGCCCTGCGCGACGCCATCGAGAAGCTATCCCTCAACGACGCGTCCTTCAGCACCGAGATGGAAACCTCCGCAGCCCTCGGCTTCGGCTTCCGCTGCGGCTTCCTTGGCCTGCTGCACCTCGAAGTCATCCGTGACCGCTTGGAACGCGAATATGACATCGACCTGATCACCACCGCCCCCTCGGTGGTCTTCAAACTGCATATGAAAGACGGCACCGTGCAAGACCTGCACAACCCCGCCGACATGCCCGACCTCACCTATATCGACCACATCGAGGAGCCCCGGATCAAGGCCACGATCATGGTCCCCGACGACTACCTCGGCGACGTGCTGAAACTCTGCCAAGACCGCCGCGGCATCCAGATGGACCTGTCCTATGCCGGGTCCCGCGCCATGGTGGTCTACGATCTGCCGCTGGCCGAAGTGGTGTTCGATTTCTACGACCGCCTGAAATCGGTCACCCAGGGCTATGCCTCCTTTGACTATAGCATCTCGGAATATCGTGAAGATTTCCTTGTCAAAATGTCGATTCTTGTAAATGAGGAATCCGTCGACGCTTTGTCGATGATGGTCCACCGGGATCGGGCCGAGGCCCGTGGCCGCGCCATGGTCGAAAAACTGAAAGACCTGATCCCCCGCCACATGTTCAAAATCCCGATCCAGGCGGCGATTGGCGCCCGCGTGATCGCGCGTGAGACTTTGTCCGCCATGCGCAAAGACGTGACCGCCAAATGCTACGGCGGCGACGCGACGCGGAAGAAGAAACTGCTGGAGAAGCAGAAGGCCGGGAAAAAGCGGATGCGTCAGTTTGGCAAGGTGGAGATTCCGCAGGAGGCGTTTATCAGCGCGCTAAAAATGGACAGCTAAGGCTGTCCTCTTCTAGAGCGGGTGGGCGAAAGAGAATGGTGCAACCATTCGTGTGCCTAGGTGATTAAGGTTGGTAGTGACTTAGGGCTATAACAATGGAGCATTAATGCTAGATTTTCCTAAGCGCATTTTTCTCTGGAAATGGCAAGACATTATATTTATACTATCCGTCGATGCGATTTTTTTATGAAGTTGCGTAACCTTCCTTGGAGATCAAGATTTTCAACTTGTTGACCCATATTTTTTAGCGCAACTTCAATTTAGAATTATCGGCGTTGGGGTTTTGGCTTGGGCATTGGCATCCTTATTTTCTAGCCTTGTGAGACTCGTTGCAGCGCGTTTTCAAGGATTTTTCTTCAAGCGTCTGATTTCTCGCAGAGTCTACAGATTTATATTTGCCAAGTTTTATTTAGAGATTCTAGTTTCAGTATTTTTCGCCGCGATTGCGCTTTTAAATGGAATTGGTGCATGGGTACTATACTTGTTGGTTGGGGCGATCGCGGGCGAGTTCCTCTACAGAATGTCTCGTAAGGTAGGCTTTCTACCTCGATCAGAAAAGAGAGCAGAAAATAAAGTTGATTTGGCTGATAGCAAACTCGTTGGACTTAGAGGTTCGATTGCGGTTCTAACACGCAGCATTGACACATATAGATCGGGCATCCGTCTAATAGCTAAGTCGATGATAATACTTACTTCTATTCAGTTTGCTAATTATCATGCGGATAAATTAAAAACCGCTGAAAGTGTATCTATTGAGTTTGAGGATCACTCAGTCTCTGGTTCAGTTGTAGGGCAGACAAGTTATGGGTTCTTAATCTGGCAGTCTGATTGCGAGTGTTTATCCGTTGCTATGTATGGGCAAGTGGTATCCGTTAAGAAGTCTGGCAAGAGGTTAGAGTAAAAGAAGTGTTTATTAGGGTAACAGAAGTGTTTAACGGTGTTTCACGCGATTGAAGCTTAGATAGGTAGGTTAAAACCTCTTTTTGCAGCCTCATCGGCACCAAAAGGGCGGGCCAACTGTCCCGCCCCTCACTCCAACCCTCACTTATTCCGGCAACCCGGCACCTTCAGATCGCGGCAGAAATAACCGCCCGCGCCGCCAATGACAGCGCCCGTCACCGCATTGCCGCCCGTGGCCCCAGCGATCACCGCGCCGCCTGCCGCGCCCGCCAAGCCGCGCTGGGCGTCGTTTTCCAAGCAGCCTGATAGCCCGAATGCCGCGACACCAACGAGGATGTAAGATTTGATGGTCATGGAAGCCTCCTATGAAATTGGCTGATATCCATCAACGCCCCAACCCCGTACCGGTTCCCTCGCCTTCACACTTCGGCGAGACATCGCCGTTAACCAGCGCTTAACCAATCCCCGCCAGACTGAGGCCATGAAAGCCTTCATCCCCCTGCTGATCCTCGCCGCCTGTGGTGCCCAACCCGCCCCGGAATTCTTCAATGCCAAGCGGGTGGACGTAACCCGAGACGGCCGACAATACACTGTTTTCTATACCGAAAAGCGGGTCGAGGTGATCCGCCAAGGCTATGCCAAGTGCGGCGAACATGACGATATCCGCGCCCAAATGATCGCCCTGATCCCCGAGGTGACGGGCTGCAAACTGCGCGAATCCTCGCTCACTGGCGATTCCGGCGAAATGCGCGGCTCTATCCGTTGTCCGCACGCTTGATGATCAGCATGTAAAACGCGTAAGCCCCTGCTGCCACGAACAAAATTCCCCAACCTGGGCTGTTGAAATAAAACTCCACCAGCCCCCACAGCATCGGCAAAACACAGGTCACCCACCGCACCCAAGCCTTGGCAAAGAACGGATCATTCGGATCTAAGATCTTCATATCGCACGCCTTTTCTATCTGACCCAACCATGCCGCGAAAAGCCGCTGCTGCCAAGTCCCTTGCCCTATTCACCGCCACCGCCTAGCCTTGCTGAAAAGGAGCCCGCCATGCCCGAAATCTCAGCCAGCTTCCAAGGCCAGACCATCATCATCACCTTCGAGATGACCCCCGCCACCGCGCATGATCTGATGGAGAAACTACAAGCCGCCTACGACGAATTTATCCGGCATCAACAGGGCTTTATCGGCGCGGGCCTGCATATGAACGACGCGATGACGCGGGTGTGCAACTATTCAAAATGGCAGCGGCGCGAGGATTATCAGGCGATGCTGCGCAGCCCGGAAATGCGCGAGCGCAACCGTCTGATCAACACCCTGTGCAAAGGCTTCGAGCCGGTGATGTACGAGGTGATCGCAGCGTTTTAACCAAGCTACTTGCGCCGCCTTGCTTTACCACCCCGCATCCCGGCACGCCCGCCAGTTGATCGACCGGACATTTTCACAGCATCTTCAACGGCGTCCTCGACCACCGATTGCCGCGCCAAAGGATCATCAGCGATGGTCAGTTCCACCGCCTCCAGCCGCCTCACCTCATCGCGCATCCGTGCGGCTTCTTCAAACTCCAGATTTTCGGCAGCTTTGCGCATCGCCAAACGCAAAGCATCCAGATGGCTGGATAGGTTATGCCCCAGCATCGGACGGTCGATTTTCGCCGTCACCCGCGCCTGATCGGTGTCACCTTGGTAAATTCCCAGCAACACATCCTCGACGTTTTTCTTGATCGTCGTCGGGGTAATCCCGTGCAAGGTATTGTAAGCAATCTGTTTATCGCGCCGCCGCGTGGTCTCACCAATCGCGCGTTCCATAGAACCAGTGATCCGGTCGGCATACATGATCACCCGGCCATCGGAGTTGCGCGCGGCGCGGCCAATGGTCTGGATCAGCGAGGTTTCCGAACGCAGGAAGCCTTCTTTATCGGCATCCAGAATCGCCACCAAGCCACATTCCGGGATGTCCAAACCTTCGCGCAACAGGTTAATCCCGACCAGCACATCAAACGCCCCAAGCCGTAAATCTCTAAGGATTTCAATGCGTTCAATGGTGTCGATGTCCGAATGCATATAGCGGATGCGGATGCCCTGTTCGTGAAAATACTCGGTCAGATCTTCCGCCATCCGCTTGGTCAGCGTCGTCACCAGCACACGCAAGCCCAAGGCGGCGACGCGCCTGATCTCGTCCAGCAGATCATCGACCTGCATATCCACGGGCCGGATTTCGATCTGCGGATCGACCAGCCCCGTCGGGCGGATCACTTGCTCGACAAACACGCCGCCGGTCTGTTCCATCTCCCACTTCGCCGGGGTGGCGGAGACAAACACGGTTTGCGGCCGCATCGCGTCCCATTCTTCGAACTTCAGCGGGCGGTTGTCCATGCAGGACGGCAGGCGGAAACCGTGTTCGGCAAGCGTCATCTTGCGCCGGAAGTCGCCTTTATACATGCCGCCGATTTGCGGCACCGAAACGTGGGATTCGTCCGCAAAAACAATGGCATTGTCGGGGATGAATTCAAACAACGTCGGTGGCGGTTCGCCCGGCGCACGCCCGGTCAGATAGCGCGAATAGTTTTCAATGCCGTTGCAAACCCCGGTCGCCTCCAGCATTTCCAGATCGAAGGATGTGCGCTGCTCCAGCCGTTGCGCCTCCAGCAGTTTGCCTTGGCTGACCATCAAATCCAGCGTCTGCCGCAGCTCTTTCTTGATGCCGATCACCGCCTGATTCATCGTCGGGCGCGGCGTGACATAATGCGAATTGGCATAGATGCGGATTTGCTTAAAGTTATCGGTTTTCGCACCCGTCAGCGGATCAAATTCGATAATCGCCTCCAGCTCCTCACCGAAAAACGAAAACCGCCATGCGCGATCTTCAAGGTGGGCCGGCCAAACCTCGACCGAATCGCCGCGCACCCGGAAAGTGCCGCGCTGAAACGCCTGATCATTGCGCTTATAGGCTTGCGCCACCAACTCGCCCAACACCCGCCGCTGATCATAGCTTTGCCCGACCAGCAAATCCTGCGTCATCGCCGAATAGGTTTCCACCGAGCCGATGCCGTAGATGCACGAAACCGAGGCCACGATGATCACATCGTCACGTTCCAGCAGCGCCCGCGTCGCCGAGTGGCGCATCCGGTCGATCTGTTCGTTGATCTGGGATTCCTTCTCGATGAAGGTGTCGGTGCGGGCGACGTAAGCTTCGGGCTGGTAATAATCATAGTAGGAAACGAAGTATTCCACCGCATTGTCGGGGAAGAAGCCCTTGAATTCGCCGTATAATTGCGCGGCCAAGGTTTTATTCGGGGCCAGAATGATCGCAGGACGCTGGGTCTGCTCGATCACTTTCGCCATGGTGAACGTCTTGCCGGTGCCCGTTGCTCCCAGCAAAACCTGATCATGCTCGCCCTCCAGCACGCCCTGTGACAGCGCCGCAATCGCGTTTGGCTGGTCGCCCGCTGCCTCAAACGGCGTTTTCAAGACGAAGCGCCGCCCGCCTTCCAGCTTGGGGCGGGTCAGCACATCGGGGCGCTCGGACAGGGCATTGATGTTGTTATGGGGCACAGTGATTCCTTCCTGCGATTCCCTCCGCAACCCAATGTATTCCGTTTTTGTTCACGGGGAAGGGGTACGGAAAACAAAGGCATGTGAAAGCAGCTATTAACCTATCTTTCGCTAACGTGAACAAAAGCAATGCAATTTTAACGAAAATGCAGATCAAAGATGCACTTTATAGTTGTTTAGCGGCGAAACTTGCGGCAATCTATGCCTGCAAGCAGCATACTCAGCTGTCGGTTGGTCGCACCACACACCCCACTCACACCCCTCGCGATCAACCGACAGCGCCTTCTGGCTTGCGTTTTCCCGCCAATTTCGGAATAAACCTACCCAACACTCAGGGAGTTTTCATCATGCGCGCCCGCATCTATCAGCCTGCCAAAACCGCCATGCAATCTGGCACCGCGAAAACCACCGATTGGTTGTTGGAATTCGCCCCGGATTCTGCGCGTGAGGTTGATCCGCTGATGGGCTGGACCAGTTCTTCGGACACCCAGGCGCAGGTCAAACTGCGCTTTGAGTCGCGTGAGGCGGCTGAAGCCTATGCCACTGCAAACGCTATTGAATTTGACGTAACCGAGCCGCAAAAGCGCAAAGCCTTGATCCGTCAGCGCGGCTATGGTGAGAATTTCGCGACCGACCGTCGCGGTGTCTGGACACATTAATCATGACCTCCGCCCAAGCTTAGGGCGATTTTTGTCTGCCATATTTCAACTCAAAGAAGGATTTACCCATGCGTTATGCCGCCATTATTGCGATTCCGCTCAGCCTCTGCGCCAGCCTTGCTACTGCTGAAGCTACGCCAGAGGGTGCCGAAGCCCTGACCGCCACCTTGCAAACCTATCTCGGGGCCACTGAAGGCGTCGTCACCGTAACGCCCGAAGACGATTATTACGATGTCACCCTCGATTTCGCGCCGCTGATCGCCAAGGCCCCGCCCGAGGTGAAAACCACCATCACGCCGATTGAATTCAGCCTGACCGACAACGGCGATGGCACCTGGGAAATGGAGCAAGATCAAGCGATTGACTTCACGATGTCTGTGCCCGGCACTGCCGATATCGTGGTGAAAGTCGCCAGCCTGCAAAGCACCGGCACCTTCGATGCCGCGCTACAGAGTTTCACCACTTCGACCACCACAGCCAGCGATATCTCGGTGACCGAGAAGATTACGGATGCCAACACCAAGATCGATTCCAATATCGCCTACAGCGTCGCCAGCATGAAATACGACAGCACCGCTGAAGAAGGCGCGGATGGCGGCGTTGACAGCAAAGCCACATACGAGGCGACCGGCCTCTCGGAGACCATGACCATCCCAGAAATGGGCGTGCCAATCAAGTTGACGGCGGCCACCCAATCAGGCACCGCTGACATTACCGGTCTGCGCCCCGATGCCATGTATAAATTGCTGGCCTTCGCGGTCGCCAATCCCGATGCCGCCGCCGCCGCAGCCCAGCAAGCCACGCTGAAAGGCATCATCAAAGACGGTCTGCCGCTGTTTGCGCATCTTGGCAGCACCGGCACGCTGAGTGATGTCAAAGTGGAAACCCCGGTCGGTTTGGTCGGATTGACTGATCTGGCGTTTGAGATTGAGATGAACGGCATCGTGACTGACGGCCTGTTCCGCGAAGCCTTCACCTTGAATGGCCTCAGCCTGCCCGCAGGTCTTGTGCCGGAATGGGCGGCGCAGCTGGTGCCGACAGCGCTTAGCCTCGATTTCAAAGCCTCGCGCTTCAATCTGGCGGCTCCGGTGGCGATCTTGCTGGATACGGTCGATCTGGTGAACCCGAAACCGAATACGCCAGAGCAGGATCAAGCCTTGCTCGCCGCGCTGCTGCCCGATGGCGCGGTGGATATCACCCTCGCCCCAGGCTCTGTGACCTCGCCGCTTTACACGGTCACTTATGAGGGCCTGTTCAGCGCCGGCCCCGCCACACCAATGCCCGTCGGCAAAGCCACAGTCACTGCAACTGGTTTGACGGCGGTGGAACAAGCCCTCGCCGCTGGTCCGCCCGAAATGACCGGTCAGATCATTCCCGTCCTGAAAATGGCTGAAGGCATGGCGAAACCCGGCGAAAACGGCGCCTTGGTGTGGGAACTTGAATCCACTGCAACGGGCGGAATGCTGGTCAACGGCACCAATATGATGGGCGGACAATGAGCATAACCATCGCCAAGGAAAGCCCGCTGAGCGCAGATTTGGCCCTGCTGATGCAGCGCCACACCGCCGATATGCACGCCGATACGCCGCCAGAAAGCATCCATATGATGGATGCCTCGGAACTGGCGATACCAGCGGTGGATTTCTTCGTGCTGCGCGACGCGGGCAAACCCTTGGCGATGGGCGCGCTCAAACGGATCGACGCGGCCCATGCCGAGATCAAATCCATGCATGTGTTGATCGAAGCCCGGGGCAGGGGCCTGTCGCGCACCATGCTCGATCACCTCTTGGCTGAAGCCAAAGCCGCAGGCCTGACCCGCCTGTCACTTGAAACCGGCGTACAGCCCACTTTTGTGGCAGCCCGCGCGCTGTATTACAAAGCGGGCTTTGAAAACTGCCCACCGTTTGAAGGCTACAGCCTTGATGCGAACTCGCTTTACCTGACGCGCAGCCTTGCGTAACGGCCGTTCCTGCCGCACATAGGCCAAATGCGGCTCCGTAGCTCAACTGGATAGAGCACGGACCTTCTAAGTCTGGGGTTGAGGGTTCAAGTCCTTCCGGAGTCGCCATAGCTTTCTTAAACATATGATTTTCCATCACTTTACTGCCTCTTTTGGAACTTCTGTCAAAAAGTTGGAACTTTGGCGTTCCCCGCCCGTTCCAGCCAGCATCCGTTTACGGTCCGCCTTCTTGGTGTAGTGCTCCACCATTTTCAGAGATTCATGGCCCAGCCATGCCGCAATCTGGTTGGTGCTTGCGCCGTTTCCGGCCATCAAACCCGCGCGCCACTTGCGCAACCCGTGAGCCGATTTACCTTTGACTCCTGCCGCGCGTGCCGCCGCTGCAAACTATGCAGACGCGGCCTTCACAGAGCGGGGTTTGCCGAAGCTGGTGACGATCAGCACGGCATGGCGTGACGGCCTGGCATCAACCGCCGCCAGGAGCATCGCTTGCCCATCAGGCCCCGAAAATTCGGGGGCGGATGCCCGGAACGGCAGCACAACCTCATTGCGGGTTTTGCCTTGGGTGTAGGTCAGCCAGCCATCCCTGCCGACCATGCCTTCCGTCAAAGCGATAGCATCCGACATTCTTGCCCCGGTCCAGTGCAGCACTTCAAAGGCCAGACGCTCGGCGGATGCCAGCGGCCAGTGATTGCGGAATGCTTCAATGTCGGCTTCTAGCCATACCGTGAAGCCGTCCGACTTGGGAACCTTGTGCCGCTTCACCTCTGCGGCGGGATTCCCCGGAATCATAATCTGATCATTCCACCAGTTGCAGATCGCGCGCCAAACCCGCAAACGGTTGTTCGCCGGGTGCGGGTTCAAGCCCTGCAAATCCTTCTGAATATGCTGAGGTTGAAGATCCTTCATTTTCGCGTTGCCACACTTCGCCCGGATGCGGTCCAGCGCGCGCCGCCAGTGCGCCCTTACGCCAGGTGATTGCGCGAGATACTCAGCCGATACCAGAAAAGCAGTGACGCCTGCCCCTATGCTGCCAGATCGCGCCGAAGGCATGGGCAATTGTGACAGGCCAGCTGCCGCCGCATAGGCCGCAAGAAACTTGGGGTGATCGCGGGGCAGGTCGGGCATGGCGATGCCTTTTTGACCCTTGGGGCGATAGTAAAGCCGCTCGTTGCCGCTTGGGAAATATCCTGCGGTATTGAGGTGCTTTAGCTTTACAGTCCGAATGCCTCGTCGCATGTGTTGCCGCCTCCTTCATCCCCGATTGTCGGCAATGAAAAGAGCGCCTCATCTAGCTCTTGCCGTAGCCATGTCTTGACGCCACCCTGATCGCGCGGCGCAGGCAAAACGCCCTCTTTCACCATACAGTCAAAGTGCCCTGCCGAAACGCCGCAATGAATTGCAGCGGAAGCGCGGCGCAACCCAGTGGAAAACGGGAATGAGGGGCGGGCGGCCATTAGGCTTTCATCCTTTCCGGCCATTCGCCGTGTGCTAAAATCTGCGAGAAATTGCTCATTGCAACGGCCCCTCGGTCGGTGCCACCTTCGGGATTAGAAATTCTGGCCCTTGCATAATTATCTGCTTTCCGCCTTTGCATTGGCGGTTCAAGATGTAGAGGCAGTGCCGAAAATACTTTTCCGTCTTGGTTTTGCGAACAGGTTCGACCAGGTCCAGAAGCGTCAGGTGACCCCATGGAAGCGGCAAGGGAAAGCGGTGCAGCATCAGACCGGCACCAGCGAAAAATCCTCGCCCGCTGGCAGCCCCATTGCACAGGCCCGTTCGCGGGTGAAGTTTGCGGCGCGGGTGACGTTTGCAAGGAAGATACGGACCACGGGTAGGTTACGGGTGAGGATCGCCCCATTTGGTCCCGCACATGGCCGGACGCGCCGATCAGCAACCCAAGCACCAAGGTTGGCTAATTCTCCGATATACCACTCGGAAAAACGGATTTGCTCGCCTTCGCTCGTGGTGTCCTCAAACACCACCAGACCTGCCCACCAGTCATCCGGCTCAACTTGGTTGAGCGGGTGGCGAGGAAAGAGGCCCATCGCATTGCCTACAATCTCTGCCGCATAGGAAGGACCCAGCCCGTTCAGCTGGGTTTCATCTTTGGATTCGCCTCCAATGAGGTCTAGCATCAAGCGCAAGCGAAAGGCGTCATCCAAGTTGAAGTTGGCCCATTTACCATTAAGATCGTCATCGGATGGCACAAAGGGCAACTGCTCGCGCTGTTTCAAGACTTTGTAACGCGGCGCAGTACAGTCTGCACAGTAAAGCATGGCGGATCGTTTCATTGGCTCACTCCGAAAGGCATCATTTGAACCCAACTAGCATTTGAATTAGGATGGTGTCAAGTGATGCCGTTTGTCTTCGGTCTTTCCCAGTCATAATCTTGCCTTCACCCGCGAACCTGATCGGCAGCGTTGAGATGGGCGCAGTAGCGTTCCACCGGGTCTGCGAGGGCATTGAAGATCTTGTGATCTTGGGCGCGCAGCCATTCTACCATGCTGGCGCGGCCTGCTTTGTCCATCTGCCGCAATGTCTGGAAAAACTCGAGCAAGGAATTTTCTGTGACTGCCAGCTGTGGCGTAACACTCGCAGGTAGGGCGGGTGGTTCGATCATCGAGGCCAGCGCAAGCACTGGCGCGGCTGTCAGCAGGGTGCGGCGCGTGAATTGGGTGCGCATCACATCACCCTCTCAATATCGCGGGAAATTTTGCGGGCTAACGGTACAGCGCTTGTTACCACCGCCCAGATCGGCGCGGACTTCGCGCCGCCCAGCTCTTGCAGGACGTCGAGCGCCTCGATCAGACCCTGCAGCTGCAGAGTGTGGGTGTGAATGTCGTGCAGCGTGGGTAACTGCGGGGCATTTTCCGGCGCAGGATTCGGCGCGGTCATTGCGCACCGCCTTCCGCTGGAAGCAACCGCTTCACATGGCGCAGGGCGTTCAAACCATTACACCTACCATTTCGGCAGCCTCCGCAATGATATGCTCCGTCGCGTCCAAGCCGCCCAGATCAGATGAAACCAGAATCCGCACGGCAAAATCGCGAGCTTCGACCATGGGCACCGCTTCAATGTGCCTTTCGGCTTCCATCATTTTGGCCCAAGCCGCATCTGCCTCGGCGCAATCAACGTCAAAACTGTTGAAGGTGGCGCGATGCCGCAACCAGTAGTGATACAGACGCATCATCTGCGAAGGCTGCGGCATAGGGCAAGAGTCACCGACCACGGGTGCAGCGCCCACAAATCCGGCGAGAACGCCCCCAAGGGCGCGGCGGGTAAATTGCGTTCCCATCACATCACCCGTTCCAGATCGGCGGCAAATTCGCGCGCCAGCGGTTCACTTGCCCGCGCAACGGCGAAAATCGGGCCGGATTCGCGGCCACCGAAGTCTTGCAGACCCACCAGTGCAGCAAACAAATCTGCGACAAGCATGGCGTTGAAGTGAACATCCTTGAGATTTGGCAAGCCGGGTTCGTTCCCCGGCGCGGGGTTCTGGTGGGGCATTGGTGTCTCCGTTGTTATTGGGTTTGCAGGTGTTATTGGGTTTGCAGGGCTTCGGTGCGGTTGCGGTCCATGAGCTCGCGGATCGCCCGGACAATCTCGCTATTCTGGCTTGCGCCGTTTTTCTCGGCTTCGGCCTTAAGCCAGGTCTTCAGATCGGGCGGTAGGCGAAGTTGGAGCGGTTTACGGTCGGTCATATAGTCACCATTGATGGCACGGTGCCTTATTGATGGCACGGTGCCTTCATTTCGTCAAGCAGATATATGTGGCACGGTGCCACAAAATTGGGGAATCGACGTGGCAACTTCGACGGGCCGTGAGAGTGAAAAGTTCGTAATCCGCCTTCCTGATGGAATGCGCGACCGCATCAAGGCATCCGCTGACGCGAACAACCGCAGCATGAACGCCGAAATAGTTTCGCGTCTTGAGGATTCGCTTGATGAAAAGCAAACCGCTGCAAGTCTCTCGATCAACATAGACTTAGCCGATCTGGGCAAGCCTGACATACAAGAGAAACTTCAGATGATTTCGGATCATCTCGACGCAGTGAAGGCAGCAGGGGCAACCGTTAGCCCCAAAAAATGAGCGGTTTAATGCAATGCCACGAAGCGAGACGTAGAATGAAAGGTGAAACCGATGCAGACGGCGCGTGATCCGCTGGGGAAGCACAACGAACGGGTGAAGCTGTTTGCCGGGTTCATCAACGCCGTGGGCCTTGGGCTGCTCGGCTTTGCCGTTTTGCGTCCCTTGTCCGAGAACATCAGCAACGCCTCACTGGCAACGCTTTGGTGGGGAATCACAGGACTCGCAATGCACGCGGTTTCGCACTATATTCTTGGATATCTGCGTAAGGAGGTGAAGCATGACCCTGTTTGAATTCATCGTTCCGGTGGTCGCACTGGTGGTTGCGGGCGTGGGCGTGCTGGCCTTGCGCCGAGAAGCCAAGTCGCTGGACGATCAGAACCGCCACCGCCCGGCAGAATAGCACGTCACCCCCCACCAACGATCACTGCTTAACGCCAAGCATGAAGAAGCCGGGCAGGTTTTCCCGCCAGGCCCTTGCCGCCCCTCCTGTGCGCGTTTACGCGCCTTGGGTGCGATACCAGCTCGAGCGCACGAATGCCGCCGCCAGAGGCCATTGGACGCGCCAGGTCATCCCGAAATCCGGCCAAGCGTCGCGCGCCTCGACTTGCTGCGAATCCATGCCTTCCATCGTGATCAGCGCTAAGCCATCGGTCGTGGCCGGATCGGGCAACACATACCAATGATAGGTCGCCGTTCCGACAAGGCCGGGGTCTGAAACCACCTGAAGATTGCCCGCGAATGGGTTGGCGTCAGATGACTTTGCAGCAGTGATCTGGGCAATGATCTGCTCGGCTTCGGTTTGTTTTTCCGGGGGCACCAGAATGATGTATGGCGTTACCGGACGCGCGGCTTTGCGGCTGTCAACAAACCGCTGCATTGCCGTGCGCGCTGCGCCCAGACTTGTCACCGTGATCGCCGCTGCCGCGCCCGCGATGTTGGCGTGGCCCGCAGAAAACACAAGGTTTCCGTCTGCCATCGCCGCGTTGCCGGTGATCGCCGCTGCCAAGACACTGCGCTGCGATTCCTGCGCCGCGTCCAGTAGCGCCTTGGCAATCGCAATCTCTGGGTCATAACCACCTGATGCGGCATTCGTCAGCGGTTCTTCGGTCGCGCGGAAGGCACCGGCATAGCGATCAGGTGCCGGCACAGTTTCGCCGGATGTGTCAATCGTGCGGAACTTCACATCGCCGACTTCCATCACTTTTGACAGCGAGCTTGCAGCCGATGCGTTGGGCATCTTGCGCGCGCGCCAATCGCTTGCCGTGATCTTGCTGGCACAAAGTGCCAGACCAACCGGAGCCTGCTCGAGGGCGCGGCCAATCAAGATCTGGACTGAACCGCCCGCGATGGTGGGAAAGTCCGAAGTCGTATGCGAGCCGGACATGTAAGCAATCTTGCCCGTCACCCGTCCGGTCACGAGTGCTTCCATCATATCGGCTTCGCTGCGCATCTGAGCGCCGCTTTGCTTCGCCCACTGGCGCGCATGGTCCAGCGTGTTGGGGCCCACAACTCCCTGCCCACGGTAGGCTCATGCTTGAGGCCCATCATGGGCGCAATCGCAGCAGCGCGAGCGTCTGTAATTTTGTGAGCCATCGCTGCCGAACTTTCCCAGGATTGACCGACTGTGTATTGGGCGCTGCGGGGAACCGGCTGTTTTGCATCCTCAGCGGCAAGGTAAGCCATCAGGACTTCCCCAGCCAGAGCGGTGGGATCTGCGGGCGTTCCGCCTTTGGTGCCCGTCTCAGTGCCGTTGACCTTGGCAAGAAATTCATCTGTCAACTTGATCAGAGTCGCGTCATCGACGTTCCGCGCAAGCGGCGTGGTCGCCATTAACACCACCCCAGCAATCGCCGCCTCGGCCTGAATGGCGGTCATGCCATGCGCCGCAGCTCCTTCGGCAAACGCTTCCATCAGCGCAGGTTTCAGATCGGCCTTTGCGGCCACCAGCCGCATTTGTGCCAGGGTTCGCGCCGGGACATGCCCGGTCTTATTCAGAATCACGTTCATACCTTCAATCCATATTTGGGTTCGAGCGATGCGGTCGCCCAGCCGTTTTTCAATGCCTGCACCACCAGGTGCGGCGGTGCAGCTTTGAATTTGCGATAGTCGAAAGCCGCGGCGGCAACAGCCGCGTCCTTCACTGCCGGTGCAATCGCATCGGCGAAGTTAAGGGCCACCGCTTCTTCTGCGGTAAGCCAGGTTTCTTCGGCCATCCATGCCGACACGCGAGCCACTGGATTGCCAGTCGCGCGGGAATAAATCGCGGCATAAACCGCAGTCATCTTTTCCAGAGTTGCGGCCATCGCGCGCATGTCACCAGACGTGCCGAAGGCAAGCGCGCCGGGTTCGTGGATCATCACCAGGGCCGAGTCCGCGATCAGCACCTGCTTTGCGCCCAGCATCGCCAGAGAGGCCGCACTTGCCGCAACACCCTGCACAAGCGCCGTGGCGTTGCCGTGCCGCTCGAGCGCCGCAAAGATCGCCGCGCCTTCGGTCGCGATGCCACCAAAGCTGTTTATAAAAACGTTGATCGGGCCGGGGTTCGCATCGCAGAACGCGCCGATCGAGGCATCGGTTGCGCTGTCGAGGCCAATTTCGCCGGTAAGGTCAAAGCGCGGATTCACTGCATCACCGCGCCTGTGATATCTGCCGCGAAGTCGGCCTTGGGCGGCAATTCAGCCACCCGCTTCGCAGCAGCTTCGCAACATTCCGCCGCAACGCGCCCGCCAAAGACCGATGTTATTTGCGTGACAATTTCCGCGTGCATGACGGAAAGTATTTCAGTCACCGACAAGCCGTTTACGCCCATCAGGTGCCGCATTGCATGGTGAAGTTCTGCCACTACCGTGGCGCACACTCTTTCGTCAGGGGTCATCCCAGGATCCATTTTTCTCTCCAATTTGTTGGGGGTCGGAAGGTAAGATTGATCAAATTCAGCGCCACGCCACCCACGGTGGCACAGGCCGCGCTGTTTCGGGGTTTTCCCACTCGCCGAATAACGGGGGTGATTTTGTGCCCTGCACATAGCCCACTCTGCCAATTTTTTTGATTTGGCACCAATGATATCAAGGCCAACAACAGCAACATCGACAGCAAGGTGGTAAAAAAATACCCCACACCGATGTAACGGGGTGCGAATTACCCGTGTGCAGAGTTTGCCTACGAAGGACCCGAGCGCCATTATCTGCGCCCCGCCATTGTCCCGACGGGAAAGCCAGGAACATTTAACTCGCGCGCCAACTCGCCCAGCATGGCGACTTCGGCAATGTCGCGCTCTTGCGCCTCTGTGCGGCCCGCGACCACTAGACGCGGCATGGCGTAGGTTCCTCTGCCTTCGCTGTCGATGCCAACCGCAAGCCATGCTTTATCCAAGGATGCAAAGATGACATCAGGCACAGATTGGAAGGGGAAAGCATTCGCCACCGCGTTGCCAATCTGGATCACCACCGGCTCACCGCCTTGGCGCAGCATCGAGGCGAAGGCACCCTCGAGCGCCTTGGTGGCACGAGCATCCTTGATCCGCCCCAATGCCCCGGCCTTGCTGTAGCCCAAGCACGATGCAGCCATCAGCACCGACAGAGCTTCGGCATTCGCTGCGAGTTTCCTTCGAGCACTTCTATTCATCGCCAGAACTCCCCAGCACCAGACAGACCAAACGATTTCGGGCGTATCCCGGAGGTGGGAAGGGGAACCCCCCTTAAAGGGGGTTTCCCCTTTCCCCCCAAGTGTCCGGAACACATAACGCCGTGCCGTGCTGTCCGGACATAACCGGACAAGGCACATTCTTTGACATTGTTGTTAATTGTCAGTTGGTTATGTGGAAACCGGACAGACCGGACAGGACCGAACAGACGCTTGCTGTCCGGTGCATCGGACAGACCGGACAGGACCGGACAAGTGAGTGCTGTCCGGTTCATTTCTGCACCACCCAAGCGTTATCATCCCGCACTAAAACAAGCCGCTTCGCCTCAAGATCGGTGCGGGCGCGCAGGAATACCCTGCTCGTGCCTTCCCGGTCTTTTCCGGTAGAAATGGCCCCCTCAGCGAGACAGGCTTCACGCCACGCGGCCAGAGGCACACAAGGCGTTCCGGGATAGCTGGTGTGGCGGATAACCTCGCCACCCTCAGCAACCATCTTGTCGAGGATGCCAACAGCTTTCTGCGCTGCATCCGACAGTACCACCCGGCCCGCCTGTGCGGAATCCGTCGGCTCGACAAGACAGGTCGTCACCGGGTCGCCATCGCTATCCCGGCCAAGTTCGACTTGGCGAAGGCAATAGGCAAACCTGTAGCCGGTCGGCCCATCACGTTGCTTTGTCACTTCCGCAGTAATGACCCCTGTTGCGTCATCCCGCGAAAGTTCAATCTCAATGTCGATTGCAGCGCGCAGCGAGGAATGGCCCCGCGCGCCGCGTCCCGCATCCTTGCCAGTGTGATGCACGATCAGGACATGCGCGCCGGTGGCACGCCGGATATGGTCGAGGTTGTAAACCAGATCGGCAATATCGGGCGCGGCGTTTTCATCATTGCCACCCATGACGCGGCTCAGCGTGTCGAGGATGATCAGATCAAATTTCCCGCCGCCTGTCGCAGCGAGGTGCTGCATCATTTCCGAAAGCGCTGCCGCCGCGCTGTCTTTTCCGGTCAGGGTCAAAGGCACCTGCAAAACCCAGAATGCAGGATCTTGCAGCGCCGCCACCCGGTTGGCAAAGGTCGTGCCACCCTCGGCCGCAAGATACAGGACCCGACCCGCGTTCACGCGGCGGCCGCCCCATTGCAGCCCCTTGGCGATGTGGTGTGCCAGGTCCAGGGCAAGGAAGCTCTTGCCCACGTTTGACGGCCCGTAGATCACCGACACGGCGCCACGGTCTAGCCATCCTTTCACCAGATAGTCGCGATCAACCGAAGCCTCAAAGTCGCCAGACCAAACCGCAGCTGCCAGCAACGCCTTGGCGCGCGGCCTCAGCTGGTCGCCACCAGCGCGCAAGGGTGTAACGCTCGCAGATGTTGCCTGGAGATTTGTGCGCTGCCGGTCCAGATCATCGTGCAAATTTACGTCCTGGGCGTGATGCAGCGCGGCCCTTACATCTTCCAAGCTCATGCCGCCCTCGATTGCTGGACGTAGGCGAGGAAGGCCGCTTGATTGCGGGGCGTCATGCTGGTGAAACAGGCCAGCGTGTAGGCTTTCAATTCATTCTGAGTTGACACACTGGCCCAAAACCAAGCCTCATCCATCACGCTAAACAGCGGCGCAATCGGCATGCCGATGGAAAGATCCTCGAAGGCCACTGCCATGATTTCGCAGGCGTCGGCACGGTTGCAAGCGAGAATTGCATGGCACAAAGCAGTCGCGGTTTCGTGGTTCCTGATGCGAGCTTTTCCGGCAAATGCCTGTTCGCTTGGAAAAGCCTTGGTTGAGATTAGGACGCTGGTGTTTTCCTCCGCGAGGGCGGTTTTTGAGTTGGAACCGTTGTTGCTAAGGTCTTGATTTGTCTTGACCTGCGGCCTTGGAACTTTTCCGTCAAACCCGTTGTTATCACGCCAATCGCGGATAACTTCCGGAGTCGCCATATCTCTGCCGAACAGCAAAACGCCCACCGTGTGACGCGGTGGGCATTTGCATTTTGGGCCAAGGCAGCCGCTAGTGGAAGGCCTGGTCCTGCCGCTCCAGCCACGCCCGAAACGCCGCCACCACATCGGCGTCGCTGTCGACCATATACTGTGGCGCAGGATAGGCTCCGCCATGCACATCGCTGGCAAACGCCGTCATCGCCGCAATCCGCAACTGTTGCAACCGCGCGTGTTCGCTGGCGAAATCGGCGTAGCGCTTGGCATGGCGCGGCACATGGCCGCTCGTTTGCCCCAGCACATCATCACTGAACAAATACTGCGCATGGCCCGCTGGCCCCGCCCCCATCGAGATCAGGAACAGCCCGGTTTTGGCGGCAATCGCCTCGGTGATCGAATGTGGCACCACTTCGATTTCCACCGCAAACGCCCCCGCCGCCTCCAAAGCCTTGCACTGCTGATAGACCAGTTGCGCCGAGGCCAAGGTCTTGCCCACCGCCTTGAAACCGCCCGTCCATGTGCGCTTTGACGGGATCAGCCCGACATGGCCACAGACCGGCAAGCCGTGATCCGCCATCGCTTTAACTGTCTGCAAAGACCCCGAGCAATAAAACCCATCCGCCCCGGCCTTGAACAGCGGAAACGCCCATTTCAGGAAATCCGCCGTATCACCGATCTCGTAGAAATTATCGCCCGGAAAGGCGAAGGCATTTGGCGCAGCATCGCGAAACTGCCGATCATGGATCATCGCAGGCGGGATTGACAACAGTTCAACCCCGGCCTTCTCGGCGGCCTCCGCTTCCTCCAACGTCTCCACCCGCAGCATGGCAAATTGATGCTTGCCGCGCTGATCCAGCAAATCCTTCACCGTCAAACGCGCCATTCAAGCCACCTGAATGAAGACGCGCGCGGCCTCAACCTTCACCGGATAGGTTTTGAGGTTAATGCAAACGGGCGCACGTTTTGCCTCGCCAGTGCGGTAATCAAACTGGCCGTTGTGTTTGGGACATTCGATGACATAATCCATCACCAGCCCGTCCGCCAAATGCACCTCCTCATGGGTACATTTGCCCGCTGTGGCGTAAAACTTGCCATCCGGCGCGTGGTAAATCGCATAAGTAGCCCCGCCATGATCGAAGCGGATCAGATCCTCCGCGTCGATGTCATCGGTGGCACAAGCGTCAATCCATTGGGTCATCATCTACTCCGCAGCAGTCTGGGCGGCACCAAGTGCGGCCAGGTGGAAATCTTCACGGTAAGGTTTGGCGCTGGCGGGCAAGCTGCGCTTCAGGAAATAATCCTCATGGGCCAACTGGCGGCGCAGTGCGGGCCACATTTCACGAAACGCCTGCGCAATCGAGGTATTCGGGGCAGGCAGGTCATGCTTGATCGCGTCGTGCAGCCGGGGCAGCGCATGATAGGGCACCATCGGGAACATGTGATGCTCGACATGATAATTCATGTTCCAATAGATGAAGCGGCTGACCGGGTTCATATACACCGTGCGCGAATTCAGCCGGTGATCAATCACATTGTCGGCCAACCCGCCGTGCTGCAACAGCCCGGTCATCACATGATGCCACGCGCCATAAAGCCGGGGCAGGCCGATCACCATCAACGGCAGAATGGACCCCATCCAGAGCGCCAAAGCCAAAGTCGCGCCATAAATCGCCGTCGAAATCCGCGCCACCCGCACCACTTTCGGCCATTCGCTTTGCGGCACGAAGGTCTTCTCGGCTGGATGCACGCCGATGAACGCATTATACAGCATGCGCGGGAAGAACGCCGCCACATCCGGTATCCCGAAGAACCCGGCGATCACCTTGGCAAACACCACCGGTCGCATGATCGCAATTTCCGGGTCACGCCCGACGATATAGGTGTCGGTGTGGTGGCGCGCATGGCTCCAGCGCCAGGTCGCCGAATTGCGCATGATCATGAAACTGGCGATTTCAAACACCAGATTGTTCATCCAAGGTGTTTTGAACGCGGTGCCGTGACCACATTCATGCCAACGGCTGTCAGACGCCGAGCCATACAGCACTCCATAAGCCAGCCAGAACGGCGCGCTGTACCACGACGGCCACAGATAAATCCCGATCCCGGCGAAGGCGATCATCAGCCCATACAGCAACACCGTATCCCGGATCGCCGGGCTGTCCGAGCGTTGCATCAACGCCTTCATCTCTTTGCGCGGCACCTCGGTGTGATACCACTCCGCCGCCGCAAGCCCAGTCGCAACCGCCCGCGCCCCATCCGGGCCCAGCAGTGAATAATCGCGCTTTGTCATAGCAGCCCCTCTCCGACCAGTTCTACGGATAAGATAGAAGATATATTCCATTTTCTCCAAGCCACCTCTGGCATTTCTCATCATATCTCGTCAGAATACCCATATCGGTGATGGAAATTCATCAGGGGGATGCGATGAAACGTTTGGGCATGGCAGATTTGGCGCGCGCGGCGGGGGTTTCCATCGCCACAGTAGACCGCGTGCTGAACGGACGCGAGCCGGTGCGCGAAGACACCCGCGCCCAGATCATTGCCGCAGCCGAGCGCATCGGCCACCCCGCCGCCCGTCGCTTTTCCCCGCGATCCGTTGATCTGCGCGAAATCCGCTTTGGCGTCGTGCTGCACAAACAGGGGCAGGATTTCTACAAAGCTTTCGCCGAGGCTCTGCATCGCGCCGTGGCGCAGGCTCCGGGCGTGCAGGGGCGTCTGGTGTTGGAGTTTTCCAGCAGCCAAGCCCCCGGAGAAATGGCCGCCGCCCTGCGCGCCATGGCGGGGCGTTGTGATGTCTTGGCCGCCACCGCCGTTAATCACCCCGAAGTCACAGCAGCGGTCGAGGAACTTTCCAGCAAAGGTCTTGCAGTGTTTTCCCTGCTGTCAGACTTCGCCCAAGGTGCCCGCGCGGGCTACTTGGGGCTGAATAACCTGAAAGTCGGCCGCACGGCGGCTTGGTTCATGCACCAAACCGCCCGAAAACCCGGTGTGATGGCACTGTTTGTCGGTGGCCACCGCTGGCATGGCCATGAGCTGCGTGAGACCGGATTTCGCGGTTATCTGCGCGAATGTGCGCCGCATCTGACGGTTCTCGAAACGCTGGTTAACCTTGAGACCCGCCAGTTGACCTATGAGGCCACCCTCAACCTGCTGGCCCGTCAACCCGATTTGCGCGGCATTTATGTCGCCGGTGGTGGCATGGAGGGCGCGATTGCGGCGCTGCGCGAAGCCCGGCCTGCGGGCGATGTGGCGCTGGTGGTTTCTGCCCTCACCCCTGACTCGCGCGCAGGTCTGGCCGAGGGGCTGATCACGTTGACAGTGGATACGCCCTTAGAAAAACTCTGCCGCGATCTGATGGGCATCATGACCCGCGCCGCCACTGAAGGCCGTGGCCCCGGCGGCCTGCAGCATTTCCTGCCGCCCGATCTGCACATCGCCGAGTCGGTCTAACCACGCGCTTGGCCGGGTATTTCGCGGCGCATCACAAATCCTTCGCAACGAATCTCGTCAAAACACATCAGGCTATGGACGCCTAAATAGAACCTTCCGACGAATTTTACCTTGAAATAGAATATCAATTCCACGACAGTGTCAGAACGGACCCGAGCAGCGGCTCTGAGTCGAGGATTTCGCAGAATGTTGCCTTTCGCGCTGAACCATATGACCACCCCGAAACTGGGCTGGTTGGCCTTCCTTGATCTCGCACAGTCTTTGGGCTGTGTGGGCGTCGAATTTCGCAATGATTTCAAAACCTCGCTGTTTGACGGTGCGGACCCCGCCGAGGTGGGCAAAGCCGCCAAAGCGCGCGGCTTGCGTATTCTGGCGCTTGCCGAGGTGAAAATGTTCAACGACTGGTCCGACGCCAAACGCGCCGAGGCCGAAGCCCTTATGAAAATCGCCAGGGCCTGCGGGGCCGAAGCCATCAGCCTGATCCCGCGCAACGACAATGTGGCGACCTCGCGCGCAGACAGCCGCCAAGTCACCGAGCGCGCCTTAAGCGCTTTGCTGCCGATGCTGCAATCTTACGGCCTGAAAGCCATGGTCGAACCGCTGGGCTTTGAAGTGTGCAGCCTGCGCTACAAAGACATTCTCGCCGAAGTCATCGAAGCCGTCGGCGGCAAAGGCACCTACTACATCGTGCATGACACCTTCCACCACGCCCTTGCAGGCGGTGGTCCGATTTACCCGGATCTGACCGGAATCGTGCATGTGTCGGGCGTCAAGGACAGCATTTACCTGGGCGACATGCGTGACCCGCACCGCGTTCTGGTCGATGCCGATGACCTGTTGGGCAATGTCGCCCAAATCCGCGCCCTGCGTGCCGCTGGCTACACGGGTGCCATCAGCTACGAACCCTTTGCGCCGCAAGTGCACGATCTGGCTAACCCCAAATTGGCACTCGCGGCATCTATGGAATTCATCCGCGCAGGCATAGCTGCCTGACCCGGACAGAATACCGCCCTTGGGAGAGGGCGGTCCGGCCAAAAACGGTGTGCCGGACACCGACTTGTGGAGGAGAGACACATGAAAAAGACCCTTTTGACCGCTGGCTTCATCGCCCTGATGGGCACTTCGGCTATGGCGGACGGCATCGGCGTGTCGATGGCGAAGTTTGACGACAACTTCCTGACCGTGCTGCGCAACGGCATGGATGCCAAAGCCAAGGAACTGGGCGTCGGGCTGCAAATCGAAGACGCGCAGAACGATGTCGCCAAGCAGTTGGACCAGATCAACAACTTCGTAGCCTCCGGCGTCTCGGCGATCATCGTGAATCCGGTCGACACCTCGGCGACCCAAGCCATGTCTGACGCTGCCGCTGCTGCCAACATCCCGCTGGTCTATGTCAACCGCGAGCCGGTGAACGTCGCGACCTTGCCCGATAACCAAGCTTTCGTGGCTTCCAACGAAGTCGACTCTGGCACCTTGGAAACCAAGGAAGTTTGCCGTCTGTTCAAAGAAGCTGGCAAGACCGAAGCCAGCATCTATGTCATCATGGGCGAGCTTTCCAACCAAGCCGCAGTGCAGCGCACCAAAGACATCCACGACGTGATCGGCGGCCCGGATTGCGGCGTGAAGATCACCATCATCGCCGAGCAAACCTCGAACTGGTCGCGGGACGAGGCGCAAAACCTGATGACCAACTGGTTGTCGACGGGCACCGCCTTTGACGGTGTGATCGCCAACAACGACGAATCTGCGATCGGCGCTATTCAGGCCTTGAAAGCGGCCAACGTCGATATGGCGTCGGTTGTCGTGGCGGGCATTGATGCCACCCAAGACGCATTGGCCGCGATGCAAGCCGGAGAATTGGACGCAACTGTGTTCCAAGACGCGGCAGGGCAGGGCGCAGGTGCTTTGGACGCTGCGATCAAGCTGTCGAAGGGCGAAGCGGTTGAGCAGAAAGTCTATATCCCGTTCCAACTGGTGACTCCGGCAAACATCGGTGACTTCCTCGCCAAGAACTGATCCCTGACGGGAAAGAGGGGCGATATCGCCAAGGTATCGCCCTTTGTCCGCATCCGCGCCGGGAAACGCGGGGGATAGTTTTCATCTGACAAATTGGGGAGAGAAGCCCGTGGCAGAGCCTGCGCATGGCCTTGGTGGCCTGAAATACGATCCATCGAAGAAAGCCCGCCCGCAAGAGTTGAACGTGTTCATCGCGTTCCTGATCATCGTCGCGGCGTTTGAAGTGCTTGGCCGCCTGATCATCGGCGAAAGCTTTTTGTTCAACACCCGCGAGGGCACCACGGGCCTGTTCAACACCCAACGCCTGTCGATCATCATCCTGCAAGTCGCCACCGTCGGCATCATCGCCATTGGTGTGACGCAAGTGATCATCACCGGCGGCATTGATCTGTCCTCCGGCTCGGTCGTTGGCGCCACCGCCATGGTCGCGATGAGTTTCGCGCAAACCGCTTTGGTCAACGGCAACCCCAACCCGAAGGCGATCTTTGGCGATTGGGCAATGGATTTGCCGATCCTCATTCCTATTCTTGTCGGACTAACCTGCGGCCTGATCGCGGGCCTGATCAACGGCGCATTGATCGCCTATACCAAAATCCCGCCCTTCATCGCCACCCTCGGCATGATGGTCTCGGCCCGAGGTTTCGCGCGTTGGTGGTCCACCGGCAACCCGATTTCCTTCCCCACCGAAAGCTATAACGCCATCGGTTCCGGGATGCGCCCGGTGTTTATCTTCATCGCCTTGGCCGTGCTGTTCCATCTGATCATGACCTATACCAAATATGGCAAACACTCCTATGCCATTGGGTCTAATGAACAAGCCACCCGGATGTCCGGCATCAACGTCGATCGCCACAAGGTGCTGGTCTATGTCATCGCGGCCATGCTGGCCTCGATTGCCGCCATCGTGGTGTCGTCGAAAGGCCAGACCGCGCAGGCGAACATGGGGGTGATGTATGAACTCGACGCCATCGCCATGGCGGTGATCGGCGGCATATCCCTGCAAGGCGGGCGCGGCTCGATCATCGGCACGGTGATTGGCGCGCTGATTTTCGGGGTGATCATCTCGGGCTTCACCTTCCTGAAACTCGACGCCTATTACCAAGAAATGGTAAAAGGCGCGATCATCGTCGGCGCGGTTGTGCTGGATCAATGGCGGCAAAAAAGCCGGGGGGCACGGGCATGAGCGAATTTATCCTGGAAGCCCGTGGCCTCACCAAACGCTACGGCGGCGTGCACGCGCTGGAAGACGCCAATTTCAACCTGCGCCACGGTGAACATGTGGCTGTGGTCGGCGACAACGGTGCCGGCAAATCCACCTTCGTGCGCCAGATCACCGCCGTGGAGCAACGCAGCGCCGGCGACGTAATTTTCGACGGCCAGCCCGTGAATTTCGCTGGCCCCCTACAGGCCCGCGAGTCCGGCATTGAAACCGTGTTCCAAA
The DNA here is from genome assembly GCF_049896245.1 of Cypionkella sp. TWP1-2-1b2. NCBI lineage: Bacteria > Pseudomonadati > Pseudomonadota > Alphaproteobacteria > Rhodobacterales > Paracoccaceae > Cypionkella > Cypionkella sp. TWP1-2-1b2. Next base: position 26,764 of record NZ_JAFCTX010000029.1, read on the forward strand.
CCCTCGCCTTGGCCGATGACCTCGACGTGCCGTCCAACCTCTTTCTGGGCCGTGAGTTGTTCAAGCTGAAACTTGGCCCGTTCTCAATCCTCGACCGCAAGGCGATGCGCGAGAAAACTCTGGAGGCTTTGAAGACCACCGCCGTTAAAATCCCTAATGTCGATAACCCGATCCGCAACATGTCGGGCGGCCAGCGCCAATGCGTATCTATCGCCCGCACGGCGGCGTTTGCGTCAAAACTGGTGATCATGGACGAACCGACGGCGGCGCTGGGCGTGCAGGAAACCGCTCAGGTGGAAAATATCATCCGTGGCCTGAAAGCCCGCGGCGTGCCGCTGATCCTTGTGTCGCACAACCTGCGGCAAGTCTTCGATCTGGTGGACCGCATCGTGGTGTTCCGTCGCGGTCGTATCGTCGCCTCCCTGCGACGCGATGAAACCGATGGCAACGACATCGTCAGCTACATCACCGGTGTCAAAGGCGGTGTTGAGGTGTAGCAAGTTGGGTCTGGTCGGGAATAGCAAACTCTCCAGTGGAGAGTTTGCCCCGGCCAAGTCGAAACGCCTCGGTAAACCGCATCAACCATCACGACAGAGGACAGCGCCTGACCTGGCGGGCGAGAAGCGCCTGCCATGGGCAGGGCAGGGCAGGCGCTGTCCGGTGGCTTTGGCCACCGGGGTTCGGGTTGAAACGCTCCGCCTTGGCAGGTGCAAAGCTCCCGCCAAATTCAAGCCATAACCACCTCACCCCCGCGCGCAAAAGGCCGGAACGTCATCGCCACCGCAAAAGCCGCCAGCCCCAATGCGAAACAGGTGATGTAAAGCCCGCCATAACTGCCCGTCCGGTCAAAAATCCAACCGCCCAGCACTGGCCCCGTCGCCATCCCCAAACTGCCCGCCATCCCGGTGCCGCCCATGATCGTCCCCATCATCTTCATCGGAAAATTCTCGCGCACCAGCACGGAATACAGCGGCATGATCCCGGCATAAATGAAGCCAAACAGCGCCGCTATCGCGTAAAATTGCCCCAAATCGCGGGCAAAGAAATACCCCAGCGCGCCGAACGCCTGCACCAACAGCCCCGCCACCAGCACGCGTTTCGCGCCAAAGCGATCCCCCATCACGCCAAAACCAATCCGCCCGAACATCCCCGCGATGCCTTCGACCGAGTAAATCGACACCGCTGCCAGCGCCGCAATGCCGCAAATCTCGGCATAGCTGACGGTGTGAAAAATCGGCCCGGAATGGGTGGCGCAGCAAAAGAAATTCGTCAAAACCAGCACGATGAACTGCGGCGAGCGCACCGCCCCCCGCACCGTCATCGCTGTATCCGGCGCATCCACGCCCTGCACGAATTCCTGCACCGGAGGCCGCTTCAACAGCAACGCCAGCGGCAAAGTCACCCCCGCCACCACCCCCGCCAGGATCATCAGCACCATGCGCCAATCGTAACTCTGCACCAGCCACGCGGCCAAAGGCGACATCGTCACCGGAGCCATCCCCATCCCCGCCGACACCAGCGACACCGCCAACGACCGTTGCGTGCTAAACCACCCCGTCACCGTCGCCATCATCGGTGCGAAAAACGCCGCCACCGAGCCACCGACCAGCACGCCGAAAATCAACTGAAATGCCAGCAAAGACGGCGCATGACCCGCCAGCCACAAACTGACCGAGAACAAAGCCGCCCCCGCCATCACCACGGGCCTAGCGCCAAACCGATCCGACAGCGCTCCCCAAACCATTGCCATCGCCGCCATCGACAAGAACGCAAAGGTCATCGCCGCTGATATGCCCGTCCGCGACCAGCCCGTCGCCGCGACCATCGGCGTCAGCAACACCGGCAGCGAGAACAACGCCCCCATCGCCACGCACCCCATCACCCCGCCTGCGGCCACGATCACCCAGCGATATCCTGAATCTGCCATGTTAGCCTCCTGCGACAACCCGCCGCTTGCCTCGCTCCATTTAGTTTGATATCAATATAAAATGCAAAAATCAAGCCTCCCCATCGAAACCGTGCTGCAAATCCACGACCAATGCCTGTGCCTTGCCGCCCAACGCGCGGCCCGCAAGTTGGCGCGCCGATTTGACCGCCTGTTCGCGCCTTTGGGCCTGACCAACGGCCAATTCTCGATGCTGGTGGCCCTCAGCGGCCAATGGCAACCGCGCTTGGGCGAACTCGCAGAATTTCTGGCGATGGATGCCACCACCATGACGGCCGCCGCGAAAACCCTTGAGAAACGCGGCTTGCTCCAGCTTGTCCCCGATCAAACCGACGCCCGCGCCCGTCGCCCGGTGCTGACCGAGGCCGGGCGGGTTCTTGTCGGGCAAGCGGCCCCACTGTGGCGCGCCGAGCATGACAAGCTTCACGCCGAACTGGCCGAAACCCAAGCGTCAACCGATCCCAAAGCCTTGGCACAGCTTTTGTCGCAGCTTGGTTGAACGGGGTTTAGCCGGAAACTTTCTCTGCTTCTACATTTTCCAAGGGCGGTTCCGATCGTTCTTCCAGCCCACCACGCTCGGCACCCGGCAAAAGTGTTTCAAACGCGGGTTTGCCCAGAATCTCGGCGAATTTCACGATCAGTTTCTGCTCTACCTGAGCACTCAACTCCCGCGCCCGCGCCACATAAGCCGCGTTTTCAAAGTTTGGAATCTTCGGATCATAATGATCGGCCATCGCGCGCATGATTTTCTGATCCGCCACATGATAGACCTGCCGCATCGCTTCGGCCTGCTCGGGGGTAGCCCCCAAAACCTCGAACGCCGAACGCCCCATGCGGATCGAGCTGTCATAGGTTTCGCGGATAATATCGCGGCAGCCCGCCGCCCACAGATCATAAACATGGTTACGATCAACCGCCCGCGCGATCACATGCAGGTTCGGATAAGCCGCCACCGCATGGCGCACCATTTCGGTGATCTGGTCGCGGTCATCAATCGCAATCACCAGAAGTTTCGCCTCGGCTATCCCCGCCGAATGTAGCATATCAGGGCGTGAGGCATCGCCGAAATATGCCTTGATGCCAAATTTAGACATCATTTCCAACTGCTTGCTGCTGAAGTCGATCACCGTGGTATGATACCCCGCCGCCCGCAGCATGCGGTTGACCAAACCGCCCACACGCCCGCAGCCCGCAATGATGATATGGCTTGGATCAGTGATTTCATCCGCCGCCCGCTCACCTGTTTCGGCAAAGCGGGGGGCGATGACCTTGTCGTAAAAGATGAATAGCCCCGGCGTCAGCAGCATCGACAAAGCCACGATCAGCAGCAACTTATCGGCAATCTCAGGCGGCAACACGGCAGAGGATACCATCAGCGAGATCAGCACAAAGCCGAACTCGCCCGCCTGCGCCAAGGCCAGCCCGAACAGCCACTTATCCGCCGCAGCCAATTTGAAGATCCGCCCCAGCACCAGCAAAACCAGCACCTTCACCGCGATCAGCCCAAGCGTCAGCGCCAAAATCTGCCCTAAATTGTCCCACAGCAGCGCAAAATTCACCCCCGCGCCGACGGTCATGAAGAACAGCCCCAACAGCAGCGCCTTGAACGGGTTGATGTCGGATTCCAACTCATGCCGATACTCAGAATTGGCCAACACCACGCCCGCCAAAAATGTCCCCAATGCCGGCGACAACCCCACCAGCGTCATCAGCAAGGCAATGCCAATCACCATCATCAACGCCGTCGCGGTGAACAACTCATGCAACTGCGCCGAGGCCACAAACTGGAACACTGGCCGCGTCAGATAACTGCCGCCCAGCACCACACCGATGACTGCCGCGACATTGACCAGCGCCACCTGCCAACCGTTCATCCCCGCCACCAAGGTGAAAGCTTCGGCATGATCGGTGACACTATGACTGCCCTGCAATTCCGGCAAGGCCAGCAGCGGGATCAGCGCCAGCATCGGGATCACAGCGATATCCTGCGTCAACAATACCGCGAAACTGGCTTGGCCCGCATCGCTTTTCATCAAGCCCTTTTCGCCCAAGCTTTGCAAAACAATCGCGGTGGAAGACAGCGAAAAAACCAGCCTGACCGCCAAAGCCACCGACCAAACCAGCCCGACCGCCATCGCCACCGCCATCACCGCCATCACGGTCAAGGCCACCTGCCCACCGCCCAAACCCAACAGCCGCGCCCGCATTTCCCACAGGTTTTTCGGCTCCAACTCCAGCCCGACCAGAAACAGCATCATCACCACGCCGAACTCGCCGAAATGCTGGATCGAGACCAGATCCACCTGCAAAACAGCCAAAACCGGGCTGATCAAAATTCCCGCGATCAGATAGCCCAGCACCGAGCCCAAGCCCAACCGCGCCGCAATCGGCACCGCAAACACCCCAGCGACAAGAAAGATGAAAGCCAGCAACAGAAAATCGGTCATGTTCAAATCCTTATGGGGTGCTGTGTTTTACGCGAAAACCCCCACCCCCAACAGCCGATTTTTAAGAAAAATCGTGGCCCCGCCACATCAGAGCCACTTGCGCGCCCAAGCGACTTACATCTGGATCATCGGGCGCAAAAACAGCAGCAAAGCTATGTTCTGAGCAGGTCGTATCAGGCAAAATTAGATACAATTTTATCTACTTACAGATTTTACCACAACATATTGTGGATTTCGGTGATAAATTTCTGCGAAAACACAAGTCATTCCCAGCTGGGAAAAAACGCGGCGCGCGCCATAAGCGCCGCGTCCTCGGCAGCAGCAACCCGTTTTAGTCCAAAGTCGGTGCAGGCGCGCCGCCTTCAAATCTATTGCCATGACGATAATCACAAGGCGCTTCCTGCATCTGCAAATGCAGGCTTGTCCCGGTGTAAGGATGCGCTCGTGCGACATCCTCATCGAACTCGATCCCCAAACCCGGAGCCGTCGGCGGCAGGATATAGCCATCCTCCCACTTCAAGCTGTTCTTGATCAGCTTCAGATGAAATTCGCCGCCGGTCTGGATCGTCTCGGCCATCAGGATATTCGGGATCGACACCGCGAAATGCACATTCGCCGCCCATTCCACCGGGCCCGCATATAAATGCGGTGCCATCTCGGCGTTATAAACCTCGGCCATCGCGGCGATCTTCTTGGCCTCCCAGATGCCGCCAACCCGTCCCAGCGCGGGTTGCAAAATCTTCACCCCGCCATGGCGCAGCAGCGCGCCAAACTCGGCCTTCGTCGTCAACCGCTCCCCGGTGGCGAGGGGCACCCGCACCGACCGCGCCACTTCGGCGAACTCGGCAAGGTTATCCGGCGGGATCGGTTCTTCATACCACAGCGGATTATACGGCTCAATCGCCACCCCCAACCGGATCGCCCCCGGCGTGGTGAATTGCCCATGCGTGCCGAACAACAGATCAGCCTTATCGCCCACCGCTTCCCGAATTTTCTTACAGAATTCAACGGATCGCGAAATATCCGACATCGCAGGCTCATGCCCGCCGCGAATGGTATAGGGGCCAGCCGGATCAAACTTAACGGCAGTGAACCCCTGTTTCACACAACGCGCCGCAGCCTCGGCGGCCATATCCGGGTTCACCCAAAAATCGGCAGGGATCTCGCCAGCTTCAGGATAAAGATAGGTATACGACCGCACCTTTTCATTCATCATCCCGCCGAGCAGCGCCCAAACCGGACGATCCCGAGCTTTGCCCAAGATATCCCAACAGGCAATCTCCAACCCCGAAAACGCCCCCATTACCGTAGGATCAGGCCGCTGCGTGAAGCCTGAAGAATAAGCGCGCCGATACATCAACTCGATATTCTCGGGGTTCTCGCCCAGCATATGCCGCTCGAACACATCCTCAATCACCGCCCCCATCGCGCGCGGGCCAACGGTTGAGGCATAGCACTCGCCATAGCCGACAATGCCGTTATCTGTGGTCAGCTTGACAAACGTCCAATACCGCCCGCCCCAGCCGGGGCTTGGTGGTGCCACAGTGAAAATCTCAAGATCGCGCAGCTTCATAAAGCACCCCCTGTTTGGCTCAGGCTAATTCAGGGCCGGGAGGTTTCGCGCGTCCCCGCGACAAACAGTATCACAACTGCGACCATAATTGTCGCAGACAACAGAAACGGCGCACCCGGAAGATAGATCGGCGCAGAAGCCGAAGTGAAAAGCCCAAACACCCACGTCATCACCAAAGGCGAGATGATCATCGCCAAAGCGTTCAGCGAGGAATTCACCCCCTGCAACTCGCCCTGCTGATTTTCCGGGACCGCGCGCGACATCATCGCCTGCAAACTTGGCCCCGTCACCCCACCCAAAGCCGCAATCGGCGTGAACACCAGCGCCCAAAACCCCGAGGTGGCAAAGCCGTAAAACCCGTAAGACACCACCTCCAGCCCCATGCCCACCGCCGCCGTGCGACGCTCACCAATGCGGCGGATCATCGGGCCCAGCAGCAAAGCCTGCGTCAGCGCCATGCAAACCCCAAACGCAGCCAAACCAAAGCCGATCCATTGCGCGTTCCAGCCAAACGCAGCCTTGCCGTAATAGGCCCAGATCGCAGGCCAGACATTGAACGTCACCGCATAAAGGAACACCACCAGCAACAGCCGCTGCAACCCCGGCAAGCGCCGGATTGCGTGCAAGGACGCCAAAGGATTGGCGCGCGCCAGCGAGAACCCGCGCCGCTTCTCCAAACTCAAACTCTCCGGCATCACAAACCAGCCAAACACCAGATTGGCAAACGCCAACCCCGCCGCCGCCCAAAACGGTGCGCGCACATCAATCCCCGCCAGCGACCCGCCCAGCATCGGCCCCGCCACAAAGCCAATGCCAAATCCCGCCCCGATCAGCCCAAATCGCTTCGCCCGTTCATCCGGGGTTGAGATATCCGCGACATAAGCATTGGCTGTCGCATGCGTCGCCGCCGCGACCCCCGCCACGATCCGTGCGGCCAACAGCAACCAAACCGTCTGCGCCAAAGCCATCACAACGTAATCCAGTGCCATCACCGCCAGTGACACCAACAACACGGGTCGGCGCCCATACCGGTCCGAGAGATTGCCCACCAAAGGCCCGCACAGAAACTGCATCACCGCGAATGAGGCCGCCAAAACCCCGCCCCACAGCGCCGCCTCCCCAAGCCCCGCGTGCGTTACATCCTCCATCAGATCCGGCATCACCGGAAAGATCAGCCCGATCCCGATCGCGTCGAGCGCAACGGTAAACAGGATGAACAGCAAACTCAGATTAGCACGCGCAAACATGAAGACCTCGTTAAAGCCAAGCCGCCGACATAACGCAAATCCCCGACAATTTGGTTAAAATTTGCTTTCATCTTGGCACAAATACTCCGGGGGTGTGCGGGCTGGCCCCCATTCCAACATCTCAACCCATCTCAAACCTGCCCAATCGCGCGCAAAAACTCCCCCACAGCCGCCGCATATTCCTCCGGCTTTTCGACCATCGGCAAATGCCCGGCCCCCCGGATCAAATGAAGCCTGCTGCCCAAAATCAAATCCGCAGTCTCACGCACCAAATCTGGTGGCGTTGTGCCATCCAGCGCCCCGGCAATCGCCAAAGTCGGCAGGGTCAGCCCCGCCGTTGGCGTATAAAAATCCGTCCCCGCAATGGCACTCGCACAGCCAACCCAACCGCGCGGGTCCATCGCCTCCAGCATCGCCCGCACCCGAGGCATCCCCGGCACATCCTGCCACTTGCGGCCAAACATCCGCTGCATCGCCCCCGTTGCATAGTCCGTCAACCCATCCGCCTGCACAGAAGCCACCCGCGCATCCCACATCTCGGCCGAGCCGATCTTTGCCGCTGTATTCGACAGCACCATCCCGCGCACAAGATCCAGCCGCTTCACAGCCAGCCCCTGCGCCACCAACCCGCCCAACGACAACCCAACGACAACCGCATCCCGCATCCCGAAATGCCCCATCATCCGCTCGGCATCGCGGATCAGCGCCCCCATCGCATAGGGCGGCTCTGGCACATCCGACAGCCCATGCCCGCGCTGATCAAACCGCAAAATCCGGCAGCCAGCGGGCAATAACGGCACCACCTCATCCCAGATCGCAAGCTCAGTCCCCAAAGCGTGCAACAGCACCACCGCAGGCCCGCCCACAGGCCCCGACACCTCCGCATTCAGCCGAATATCGTCGAGATAGACCAAAGCCATCAGCCAAATCGCTCCATCGCGCCCCGAAACACCGCCGGATCGACATTGCCGCCCGAAGCCACCGCAATCACCGTATCCGGCAGCCCCTCGCGGAACAAAGCAGCGGCCAAAGCCACCGCCCCACCCGGCTCCAACACGATCCGCAGATGCTGAAACGCCAGCACCATCGCCCTGAGCGCCTCGTCATCGCTGACCACCAACCCCGGCCCACACAAGCGCTGCATGATCGGAAAGGTGATCTCCCCCGGTATAGGCGTCACAATCGCATCGCACACCGACCCCGCCAGCGCCGCATTGCGCAGCCGCGCGCCAGCCGCCAAACTCCGCGCCACATCGTCAAACTCCGCAGGCTCGCAGGTCCGCACCCGAAATCGCCCCTCGCAGGCCAGCGCCACCCCAGATGTCAGCCCGCCGCCGCCGCAACAGGTCAACACCGCGGCCTCACCGCCAAAGCCAGCCTCAAACTGCGCCACAATCTCCAGCCCCACCGAGCCTTGCCCGGCAATCACCTCGGGCTCATCATAGGGCCGCACCAAAACCAAGCCGCGTTCCGCCGCCAGCCTTGCCCCAATCGCATCCCGGTCCTCAGTCTCGCGATCATAAAGAACCACCTCCGCGCCATAAGCCCGCGTATTTTCAATCTTCACCGCAGGCGCATTCGCTGGCATCACAATCACCGCCGCCAAACCATGCTGGGCTGCCGCCAGTGCCACCCCCTGCGCATGATTGCCCGAGGAAAACGCAATCACCCCCTTGGCGTCGCGCAAAGCCGACACCGCCGCCCAACCGCCGCGATACTTAAAGCTGCCAGTCCATTGCAGACACTCCGCCTTCACCACCACCCGCCGACCGGCAATGCGGTCCAACAATGGCGCATTCAGCAACGGCGTCACCCGCGCATGGCCCTCAAGCCGTCGCGCCGCCGCCCGGATCATCTCAATATTCATCCGCCCACCTTCACGCCGCAAGCCGCCAAAAACGCCCCGATCACCGCCAAACTTTCCGGCTCATCCAGAAACGGAATATGCGCCCGGTCCGGCACCTGCCCAAACATCATATCCGGCCGCCGCTTTTGCATCTCGGCCACGGTCGCCTCCGACAACAAATCCGAGTTCGCCCCCCGGATCAGCGCCAAAGGCAATCCGGCGCAAGCGTCAAACAACGGCCAGGCATCCACCGCTGGCCCCTCAAATCCCGCCAGAAAACTCTCGCGCAACGCCGGGTCATAGGTAATCCGCAACCCCTCCGGCCCCTCGGTGTAATGCAACCGCGCCTCCTCCGCCCACCGCGCAGCCGAGACCACAAACCCCGGCATCGCCCCCGGCAACTTCTCGGCCAAAGCCGCATGGGTTTTCACAAACGGATTGCGCCCGACATAATCGAAAATCCGCTCCAATCCCTTGCGCTCAATCACTGGCCCCACGTCATTCAAGCACAACCCCAGCAGCCGATCCTTCGCCAAAACCGCCAGCAACATCCCGATCAACCCGCCCCGAGATGTCCCCAAAACCGCCGCGCGCGACACCCCAAGATGATCGAGCAAAGCCAAAGCATCCTGCGCCTCTTGCAAAACGGTATACGTCGCAGCCCCGGTCCAGTCACTGGCCCCGCGCCCGCGATAATCCATTCGGATCAACCGCACAGGCGGCAAATGTGGCCGCAGATAGTCGAAATCCGCCATCGTGCGCGTCAACCCAGCCAGACACAGCACGGGCACCCCTGCGCCCTCATCGGCATAAGCCAGCTTCGCCCCATCCGCCGCCATGAAAAATTCGGTCATTCGCACCCCCTGTTCAGCGCAATTTGACACGGTGCCAGCACGGGCGAAAGGGGCAGCCGTCCTGTGTTTGGCTGATCAAGCAGCTGGCGGCAGGCCGAACAGTCTTGGCCCTGATCACTGCTGACACCACGCTGTCAGCAGGCCTGTGCATTAAGGGGGGCACCAAAACACGCATGAAAAGGCAAAACCAATGCAAAGAACCCCCGTTAACCCTTGGCCGTGGTCATTGAAGCTGGGCTATAACCAAGCCGAAATCCTGCAAGGCAGCAGCCGCTTGCTGACTTGCGCCGGCCAGACCGCCGTGGATGCCAGCGGCACCCCGCAACACCCACAAGACATGCGCAGCCAGTTTGCACTCGCGCTAAATAACCTTGAAACCGTGCTGAACGCCGCCGAAATGAGCCTTGCCGATATCACCCGACTGACGATTTTCACCACCGACGTGGACGCCGCCCTACAAAACTTCGACCTGCTTGGTGCGCGTATGGGCCCGCTTGGTGCAGCCCCCCCGATGACCCTGCTGGGCGTCACCCGCTTGGCGCTGCCACCGCTGATGATCGAGATCGAGGCCACCGCCGCCACCTGACAAAACCGCAAACGCCCCTGTAGCCCGGACTGAGGGGCGTTTGGCAATCCTGCACAACCGAGAAATAAGCGCTTATCTTGAAGGTAATTTTGCCGCAAAATCGCAGAACCATGACCCAGACCCACGACTTAGTGAGAACCGATGCGCAGGGCAGAACGACTTTTCCGGCTGGTGAATGAACTGCGCACCCGCGGTATCAGCCGCGCCTGCGATCTGGCCACAACCTTCGAGGTCAACATCCGCACGATCTACCGCGACATCGCCCATCTTCAGGCCTCTGGCCTGCCGATTGAAGGCGAGGCGGGCGTAGGCTATCTGCTGCGGCCCGGTTTCGATCTGCCCAACGTGACCTTCACTTTTGAGCAAGTCGAGGCTTTGGCGGTTGGCCTGTCCTTCGCGGAAAGCCTCGACGATCCGGCGCTGGCCTCGGCGGCACGCGAAGTGCGGGCGATGCTTCAGGCCAATATGCCCGATCCAACGGCACGAAAGCTGGCCGATGCGCCCTATTTCTCCTTGCGGCGCAGCACGGGCGCACCTTCGCAAGCGGTTGTGCTGCGCAAGGCGATCCGCGAGCGGCGGATTGTGCAGATGCTGTATAGCGACGGCGCGGGCCAGCGCTCAAATCGCAGCGTGCGCCCGCTTGCAATCTGGAACCTGACCGATGGCTGGATGTTCTCGGGCTGGTGCGAACTCAGGCGCGGCTTTCGCACCTTTCGATTTGACCGCATCGCAGGGCTTGATCTGACTGACCGCCGTTTCGAACAGGACTTAACCAAAGATTTGCAAGCCTTTCTGGCGCATGACCGCTGCGAGACGCAAGCGACATAACCGCGCAACGTGCTGCGCACAACCCAGCCGCCATAGCCAAGCCTTGCAGCCACGCCCGCGCGGGCTTAGAGCCTTGCCCAAGCAATCAAGGGCAAAGCCATGGCCGAGACCACCACCGAACAACGCGCAAAATCCAAAAAAGTCGGTGCCCTGCGCGGCCTCTGGCCCTTTCTGCGCCCCTATCGCCCGATGATGATCACCGCTGGCCTCGCGTTGATCCTGACCGCCTCGGTCAGTCTGATCCTGCCCATGGCGGTGCGCCGCGTGATCGACAATTTCAACGCAGGCGATTTGTCACTGGTTGATAAATACTTTGGCGCAGCCCTGCTGATCGCCGCCGCCTTGGCCATCGGCACCGGCATCCGCTACTATTTCGTCACCCGATTGGGAGAGCGCGTCGTCACCGACATCCGCCGCGCCCTGTTCGACCGCGTGATGGGCATGAGCCCTGCGTATTTTGAGAAAACCCTGACCGGCGAAGTCCTCAGCCGCATCACCACCGACACCACCCTGATCCTGTCGGTGATCGGCAGTTCCGTCTCCGTGGCATTGCGCAACAGCCTGACCGTGCTCGGCGGTATGGTCTTGATGAGCCTCACCTCGTTCAAACTCACCGGATTGGTCCTGCTGATCGTCCCCGCCATCATCATCCCCATCGTCACCCTCGGTCGCCGCCTGCGCAACCAAAGTCGTGAGAACCAAGACTGGATCGCGCAAAGCTCTGGCAAAGCCTCCGAAGCCCTTTCCGCCGTGCAAACCGTGCAAAGCTTTACCCACGAAGCCCTCACCCGCGCCGATTTCGCCGCCGTCTCCGAACAGTCTTTCACCTCCGCCAAAACCCGCATGGCCACCCGCGCCGCGATGACGGTGATCGTGATCTTTCTGGTATTCTCAGGCGTCGTGGGCGTGCTCTGGATGGGCGCACGCGATGTCCGCGCCGGCACGATGACCCCCGGCCAACTGGTGCAATTTGTGATCTACGCGGTGCTGGTCGCCGGAGCCGTCGGTTCGCTGTCGGAAATCTGGGGCGAGTTGCAACGCGCCGCCGGCGCCACCGAGCGTCTGGTGGAAATGCTAGACGCCACCGACCCCGTCGCCGAACCCCTGCACCCCGCCACCCTGCAACGCCCGGTCAAAGGCCAAATCACCCTAGACAACGTAGAATTCCACTACCCCGCCCGCCCCAACGCCCCCGCCCTGCACGGCATCTCGCTACAGGTGCAACCCGGCGAAACCATCGCCCTCGTCGGTCCGTCCGGCGCAGGCAAATCCACCGTGCTGCAACTGCTGATGCGCTTCTACGACCCGCAATCCGGCACCCTTTCGCTCGACGGCCAAGACCTGAAATCCCTCGCCCGCGAGGATTTCCGCTCTGCCATGGCCTTGGTGCCGCAAGACCCGGTGATTTTCGCCACCTCGGCCTTGGAAAACATCCGCTTCGGTCGCCCCGATGCGACCCAAGCCGAGGTCGAATCCGCCGCAAAAGCCGCCGCCGCCCATGACTTCATCGAAAGCTTGCCAAACGGCTACCAAACCTACCTGGGTGAGCGCGGCGTCATGCTGTCTGGCGGTCAGAAACAACGCATCGCCATCGCCCGCGCCATCCTGCGCGACGCCCCGGTGCTGCTGCTGGATGAGGCCACCTCGGCGCTGGACGCCGAATCCGAACGCGCCGTGCAAGCCGCCGTCGATCACCTCGCCAAAGGCCGCACCGTCATCGTCGTCGCCCACCGCCTCGCCACCGTCAAACGCGCCGACCGCATCGTCGTCCTCGACCAAGGCCGCATCGCCGCCATTGGCAGCCATGATGAACTCGTCGCCCAAGGCGGCCTTTACGCCCGCCTTGCGCGCCTGCAATTCACCGACGGCAATCTTAACCCCTAAGCCCGCCCCCTAAACCCCTGACGTTGCGTTTTCTCCGCCGCTTTTCCTTGCCCCAGCCCGCAATCTTCCCCATCCTGACCCAAGCCGAGGCCGCAGCAGAATGGCCCGGTATCCGAAAGACCACAGGGGAGGATTATCATGACAGGCGGCTTCGCATCACGCGCCGATCTCAAAGCCATCGAGGCAGAATCATCTTGGGAAAACCGCGACATCGCCCATTCGATCTACGATTTCCTGTCGCGCACCCGCGCCAAACACGGCCCCCGGCCCGCGATCAGCTACCAGTTGCTCTCCGGCCCGACAGACCCCTCGCAAACCCTGACCTGGGATCAGTTCCACGCAAAAGTCACCCAAGCCGCCAATCTGTTCCGCAGCTTGGGCGTCGGCCCGAATGATGTGGTCGCCTATGTGCTGCCAAACGCCTTGGAAACCGCCGTCACCCTGCTGGCCGGGGCCACCGCAGGCATTGTCAACCCGATCAACCCGCTGTTGGAACCCTCGCAAATCTCGTCCATCCTGCGCGAAACCGGGGCGAAAGTCGTCGTCACCCTGAAACCTTTCCCGAAAACCGATCTCGCGCAAAAGGTGGCCGAGGCTGTGGCGCACGCGCCCAGCGTCAAAACCATCCTCGAAGTCGATCTCAACCGCTACCTCTCGCCGCCGAAAAGCTGGATCGTGCCGTTTGTGCGTCCGAAAAACCCCATCCATCACACCGCCAATGTCAAAAACTTCACCAGCGAATGTGCCCGTCAGCCCAGCGATAAACTGACCTTCGCCGACCGCACCAAAGACCACACCGCCGCCTATTTCCACACCGGTGGCACCACGGGCATGCCGAAAGTCGCCCAGCACCGCGCCTCTGGCATGATCTACAACGGCTGGCTTGGGGCAACCCTGTTGTTCCGCGAAACCGACATTGTGATGTGCCCGCTGCCTTTGTTCCACGTCTTCGCCGCCTATCCGATCTTGATGTCGATGATCGCGTCCGGCGCACATGTGGTGTTCCCCACCCCCGCAGGCTATCGCGGAGAAGGCGTGTTTGACAACCTCTGGAAGCTGATCGAACGCTGGCAGGCGACCTATCTCGTCACCGTGCCCACCGCGCTTTCGGCCCTGCTGCAACGCCCGGTCAACGCCAAGATCGATAGCTTGCGCGGTGCGTTCTCCGGCTCCGCGCCGTTGCCGACGGAACTGTTCAACCGCTTCCAGAAGATCACCGGCGTGCAAATCGTTGAGGGCTATGGCCTGACCGAATGTACCTGCCTTGTCGCGGTCAACCCGCCCGATGGCGCGAAGAAAATCGGCTCGGTCGGCCTAGCCTTCCCCTATACCGAAATCCGCATCCTGCAAAAAACCCCCGACGGTTTCCGCATCTGCGACACAGATGAGGTCGGCGAAATCTGCGTCTCCAACCCCGGCGTCCTGCCCGGCTCCACCTATACCGAGGTCGATAAAAACCGCGATCTGTTCGCCGATGGCATCTTCCTGCGCACCGGCGATCTCGGCCGCCTTGATGCCGATGGCTACCTGTTTATCACCGGACGCGCCAAGGATCTGATCATTCGTGGCGGCCATAACATCGACCCCGCCGTGATCGAAGAAGCCTTGATGGGCTGCGAAGGCGTTGGTTTTGTCGGTGCCATCGGCCAACCCGACGCCCATTCGGGCGAGCTGCCTTGCGCCTATGTCGAACTTGCCAAAGGTGCCAGCGTGACCGTCGAGCACCTGATGGAGTATGCCAAAACCCATATCACCGAACGCGCCGCCCAGCCGAAATACATCGAAATCTTGGCCGAATTGCCGAAAACCGCTGTCGGTAAAGTGTTCAAGCCCGACCTGCGCCGCTTGGCGATCACCCGCACCTACAACGCCGCTTTGGCCGAGGCGAAACTGCCCGTCACGGTGCGCGAAGTGGTCGAGGATAAAAAGCGCGGTCTTGTCGCCAAACTGAACGCCTCCGGCCCGGCCTCGACCGAAGCCGTAAGCGCCGTGCTGGGTGCGTTTACCCAAAGCTGGGATTGGGTGGAACAGTCTTAAACCACAGGTTGAAAACCACTCAGCCGCGAAAGATGACAGCCAAATTCATTTGCGAAACGGCGGATTTTCGCCGATCCTTCTCGCAGAAATCTGAGGAGGATCGCCATGAAATTTTGGCAAATTGGAATGGGTGCAGTGATGTTGGGCGCGTGTCTGGCGCCAAGCTTGGCGCAGGCCGAGCAAGAAACTCTGTTCCAGCACAAAAACTGGATGGTAGCGGTCAACAGCTTTGATGATGGCTCGGTCGCCTGCCAAGCGGCGGTGGATGAAGGCTCGGAAAGCTTCACGATCTGGGTGTTTCAGGACCAATCGGTGCGCTTGCAATTCTATTCAAGCGACTGGAACTTCACCGAGGGCGATACGGCTGATCTGCAAGTCGAAGTCGACCGTCGCGGCGAATGGAGCCTGAGCGATGCCAGTCTGACCGGAAATTCGGCATTGTTCGATCTGCCCGACAGCGATAAAGGGGTGAAATTCCTCGTCGAAGTCGCCGAAGGCCGCACCGCCCATCTGCGCGACGCTGATGGCTCCGCGGTGCGGGATTACCCGCTGGCGGGCTCGAAAGCCTCAATGTCGGCGCTGATCGAATGTGCTGACGCCATCAAATGACCAAAACATCGGTGCGGGGCAGGGCGCTTCGCACCATCCAACCGCTAAACTTTATCTAAAATTGTCATCCTCTGTGCTCAAATATCCTCGGGGTCTAGGCGGGCGGCCCCCCCAGCCTTTGCCTGCGACCCGTGCAAACGTTAACAAATCCTTAAAACCTCCACCCCAAGCCATTGAATAAAAACGATAAAAAAAGGTCCCGAGTTGGGACCCTCAGAAATCATCCGTATCCATCCAGATCGTCACCGGCCCATCATTGGTCAGGGCCACATCCATATCCGCGCCAAAGATCCCATTTGAAACCACGATCCCCTCCGCCGAGACCCGGCCCGAGAAATATTCATAAAGCCGCCGCCCCTCCTCCGGTGCCGCCGCATAAGAAAATCCCGGCCGATTGCCGCGCAAATCCGCAGCCAGAGTAAACTGAGACACCACCAGCGCCGCCCCACCGGCATCCTTCACCGACAGGTTCATCTTGCCAGCCGCATCCTTGAAAATCCGCAGCTTGGCAATCTTGGCCGCCAACCGATCCGCCTGAACCTCCGCATCCCCCTGCATCGCACAGACAAAAATCAGCAACCCCGCGCCAATCTCCCCCACCACCGCGCCATCGACCGACACAGAAGCCCGGCTGACCCGCTGCAACAAAGCCCTCAAAGCTCGTTCGCCCAAGGCGGATTGGCCCCCGCCCGAGACACCGTCACCGCCGCCGCCCGCGTCCCCAAAGTCAAAGCCGCGTCCAACTCCGCATCGCTCAAAGCCGCCAGCCGCGCTTTCGACAAAGCCCCCGCCTGATGCAAAGCCGCCAGCACGCCTGCGTTGAACGTATCCCCCGCCCCAACCGTATCGACCACGACCACCTTTTGTGCCGCGACGAACCGATCCTGCGAAGCCGTCACCGCCCGCGCCCCCGCAGCCCCCTCAGTGATAAAAACCACCGAAGGCCCCTTCGCCAGAATTCCGCGTGCCAGAGAAACCAGATCGCCCGCCCCCTCCAGCCAGTGCAAATCCTCGTCCGACAGCTTCACAATATCCGCCCGCGCCACCATCCGCTTTATCCGGGCGCGGTATTCCACCTCTTTGCCCGCGATAAAACCGGGCCGGATGTTGGGATCAATCATCGTCACCCGAAGCGGAGCCTCGCGCGCCTGAAGCGCTTCATAGGTGCTGGCCGCCGGATCATTCACCAGACAAATCCCGCCCACAAACACCGCCTCAACCTCATCGCCCAAGCTTGGCAAATCCGCCAGCGCCAGCATCCGCCCCGCCGTGCCCTCATCATAAAACGCGTAAGTCGCCTGCCCGTTCACCAGCTTGACAAACGCCACCGTGGTCGGCCGATCCGAGCGGGCACAGAGCGAGATATCTACGTTTGACGCCTTCAAAGTATCCGCCAAAATTTCACCCAGCATGTCATTCGACACCCCAGAGAAAAACCCAGAAGGTGCGCCCAACCGCCCCAAAGCCATCGCGGTATTGAACACCGCCCCGCCGGCATAGGGCGCGAAAGCCGCCTCGCCATCGGTCGAGCGGCGCGGCAGCATGTCGATCAAAGCTTCACCACAGGACAGAATCATTACGGCCTCCTTGCGCGTTTGCGCGAGATTACATGACAGGCGTCTGCTAGCGCAAACACACGCTTACGCGAAATAGGGTGCCAGATTGGCGCGCACCCGCTCAAGCGGCGTCGCCCCCGTCAGATCGGGCACAAATTTCTGCCCTGTGATCGCCTCAAACGCCTCGATATAGACCTTTGAGGTCGCGAGGATGATCTCTGCCGGAATTTCCGGGATGTCATCAACATAAGGATCACAGCGGGCACCGACCCAAGACCGGATCACATCCTTGTCGAAACTCGGGGGACGCGTGCCCGCCGCAAACGCCGCCTGATAGCCGCTTGCAATCCAATAGCGGCTGGAATCCGGCGTGTGAATCTCATCGGCGATCAGGATATTGCCCTCGGAGTCCAACCCGAATTCATATTTGGTATCGACCAAAATCAACCCGCGCTCTGCCGCCATCTTTTGCCCGCGCGCGAACAAAGCCAAAGCCTTGGCCGAGATATCCGCCCATTGCGCCGCCGTCAAAAGCCCTTGCGACACAATCTCCTTCGCCGTCAAAGGCTCGTCATGCGCGCCGTCGAATGCCTTTGATGTTGGCGTGATGATCGGCGCGGCGAGCACCTGATTGTCGCGCAAACCATCGGGCAGCACATGGCCGTACATCGCCCGCACACCCTTCTTATATTGCGTTAGCACCGAGGTAGAAGTCGTCCCCGCCAGATACCCCCGCACCACCACTTCCACCGGAAGGATCGTCACATGCTTGCCGATCACCACATTCGGATCAGGATAAGCCAGCACATGATTGGGACAAATATCGGCAGTATGGTCAAACCAAAACCGCGCCATCTGCGTCAGCACTTGACCCTTGAACGGGATCGCCGCCAAAATCCGATCAAACGCCGAAATCCTATCCGAAGAAATCAAAATTCGCCGCGCAGGCTGGTCTGCCGTCGCAGGCAGATCATAGCAATCGCGCACCTTGCCGAAGTATGGATTCGGCAATTCTGCAATGCGGGCATGGTCAAGAACGCGGGAAAGATCGGTCACGGATTGGCCCCCAAACTGCCCAGAAATGCTGTTGCGCGTCATCGCGCGCGGGCGTGGCAGAGTCAACTGTTGCGCGGCGTGTCGGGTTGTTACGGTTATCTTCAAATCGCCGTAGTTTCTTCCCAGCTGGGAATGACTTGTGTTTAGACCAGATTTTCAGCGGGTTTTCTACCAGATGTTGTGGTGACGATGGTTAACAGAAGATTATTAAGTTTTCCTATCGCTCTGGTGCGCAAACATCGGCACTTAAAGCTGTACCTCTTGCTTCCCCGCGTCGCATATCAAATCGGGCCAAAAGCATAGCCAGTTCCCTGCGCCCAAACTCAATCCATCCAATCAGGCCGCGAAAGCCCAAAGATTGACGGATCGTAAAGATAGGCCGCGCTTGCTGCCAAAATGACCGCGCCCAGCACCGCAAAGCTGATCTTCCACCAGCTGTAAGGCCGCTCGCCTTGGACTTCGCCGGTCTGGCCGTTGACCAGAAACCGATAGCTTTTGCCGCAGTATTTATACGCCGCCATCCAAATCGGCAGCAGGATATGCTTGAACGTCTCATCGGCGTAATTGGTATCTACAGACTCGACCCTTTGCACGTCGCCACCAATGTCGCGGCGCACGTCATCCTGAATCACGCCCGCCATCACGCTTTTCGCGGTGCCCCAGCCATCGGCGAGGCCAACCGTATAGCCCTCGGCCTGAAACCCCGCGAGGTAATCCGGCGAGTAGGGTTCCAGCTTGCCCAGATCCCACGGCGTCAGATCATTGCCCAAGCGCGCGGGCAGGCTGGTCGAGGCCATCACCAGCACATCATCGAAATCGCGTGAGACCCGCCCCGAGGCCGGATACCACCGCGTCTTCTGCACCTGTTCCTGCCGCCGCTCGGTCTTGCCGTTGACGGTGACATTCACCCATTGGGTTTCATAATAATACTCGCCACGCTGACCGCGATAGCGGCTGTCGGTGTCGGCGTCATAGGTCCAGAACGGAGCGTAGATGCCGTCCATCGCCCGACCCGCGCGGGTGTATTCCAGCAGAGAGTTCGGCGCGAACCAGAGGCCGCCGAGCCAGCCTTTTAAGGCGGTGCGCGCTTGGCTTTCGGTCAACTCGAACGGCACCAGCGCCTGCGGTTTGATCCGGCGATGACTGCCGGTATCGACCACCACCGGCGTTGCGCAAAACGGGCATTGGGTGGCGTGGTTCGCGCCCTGAAATTCGACCACAGCGCCGCATTTTGGGCAGGAGGTGGAGCGGACTTCGCCTGTTGCGGCATCGGGCAGGTCATCGGCGAGACCCTTGGCCAGATCATGTTCAACCAGCGCCTGCGCCTTTTGGCGCGGGGCTTTGGCGGGGATGGCTTGGACAAAGCCGCAATGGTCACATTTCAACTCGGTCTGACCCGGCGCATAGCGCAGGTCGGCCCCGCATTGCGCGCAGGGCCAGTGGTTTGCTTCCATCACGGCCATGATAAGTTAGCCTGCCGGAGGTGGTGGGGGCATCATCGCGAACAGCTTGGCAAGCTCGGTATCGCTGGCAGCTTTCCAGCCATCCTGACCCGCCGTCCAGACTTGCGCCGTCCGGCTGAGTGCGCCGGAAGCCGCCATGCTGGTGAGATCAGATTCGCTGAACGGGCCTTTGGTGGCCCCATTTTCAGCCACATGCCAAGCCTTGCCTGCCGCAGGTGGCGGCGGTGGAGGCGGGGCCGCGCTGGGTGCGGCACCCCAAGGCCCGGCTCCGCTGGCCATGTTCATCCCCATGCCCGCAGCCATACCTGCGCCGACCATCGCGCCGATGCCGCTGTTTGGTTGCGCCATGCCCTCGGCGGCGTTGAACTGCATGTATTTGTTCAAGTCTCCGGCGACGCCCATCGAGGTGCGTTTATCCATCACCTTCTCGACTTCTTCCGGCAAGCTGATGTTTTCGATGTAGAATTCCGGGATCGACAGGCCATATTCGGTGATTTTCGGCGCAATCGCGGTGGCGACCAGTTTGCCCAGATCGGCGGTGTTTGCCGCCATATCGAGCACCGGTATGCCGGATTTCGCCAGCACTTGGCTGACCTCTTGCAAGATCACATTGCGGATCTGATTGCTGATCTCATCTGAGGTGAACTCGCCATCGGTGCCGACGATTTCGCGCAAGAACACCGACGGATCAGCCACCCGCATCGAATAGGTGCCAAACGCCCGCAGGCGGACCGGGCCAAATTCAGGGTCGCGGCACATGATCGGGTTTTTGGTGCCCCATTTCTGATCGTTGAAGCGGGTGGTGTTGATGAAATACACTTCCGACTTGAACGGGCTATCGAAGCCATGATCCCAGTTCTGCAGCGTGGTCATGATCGGCATGTTGTTGGTTTCCAACATATACATGCCCGGCCCGAACACATCGGCCAACTGGCCTTCATGCACGAACACCGCCGCTTGGCCTTCGCGCACCGTCAGCTTGGCGCCGTATTTGATCGCATTGCCCTGCCGTTCAAACCGCCACACCATGGTGTCGCGGGTGTCATCCAGCCAGGTGATGACATCAATGAACTCGCCCTTCAGAAATCCGAAAACCATGACTTACTCCTTCGCCCACAGGGGCATAACATGGGGGCCTAACACGAGGGGCCTAACTTTCCCCGCCCATCAGACGACGGGCAAGGGTTTCCACGATGGGCCGCGCTTCGGTCTCGGTCATACCGGGGCGCAAGGCGGGATTGTAAAGCATCCGCAACATCATCTCGTCTTGCGTGGTCAGCAACGCAAATTCTTCATCGTCGTTGAAGATGGAGGGCCGTGCCTGCGGGCTGTCATTCGGCAGACCCAGCCCTTGGGCGATTTCCTCATGGATGCACGACAGCCGCAGCAAATCCGGGTGTTCCGCCCTAATCACCGCAAACGCTCCGGTGTAGTTCCCTGAAGCGCCTGACGATTGCGCGTAAACAATACAATAGGTGGAGCGTTGCATGGCGGTGATGCCGCTGACATCATTCGCCGTCAGCCCCGGCATCGCCGCGCGCAAAACCGGCCCCAAACCCTGCCGCTCATCTTCCGATACGATATAAACCCAGAAATTCGGCCGGGTGTCATCCAGCCGGATCGGATGCCCGGTCAGCCCCTGCAAACGTTGCAGATAAGACCCCACCCGCGCGGTATCGGTCGCGCGCATTTGTGCCGAGACGGAGTTGCCAAATCGCAGGCCCACCCGAACAGGTTGCTGCCAGCGCCGCAAAGCCGAGGTGGTTTGCCGCTGCACTGTGCTGGTGTTGGATCTGTCGTATTCGTCATAGAGAGCGATGCGGATGAAGTTATCCGCCAGCACCCGGTCAGAGTAAGGCGTATCCGGCCCGCCGCCATCGGTGCGCAACAGCCCCTGACCCAGCAAGCCCTGCTGCACTTGCGCATAATACGCCCGCGCCGCCGCACTCACCGTGGTTTCCGGCGTCACCACCGTTTCGGGCGGCAGCGCCATCACCGGACGCGGCGCAGGTTTCACCCCTGGCAGCGGAGCCTCAGCGCAGCCCAACAGCGCCAGCGCGGCCAGAACACCGCTCCAGCGTTTCAATGTGAAGGGCCGCACTTGCACCATGATCAGACAGCGCTGCCGATATTGGCGCCGCTGGCGGTATTGCGCGCACGGGCCGAGGCCAAAGTATCGCGCAACTCGCCTTCCATCTTCACCAACTCGATCTCTGCCGCAGCCCGGCGCGCCTTGCCCTCATCGGCAATCGCCAAGCTTTGCTCGATGGTCGCAACCAAAGTCGCATTGGCCTTCTGCACCGCCTCAATATCAAAAACCCCACGCTCCATCTCGGTGCGCACGATTTTGTTGGCGTCTTGCAGATTGGTGGCGTTGGCGGTCAAGAGTTCATTGGTCAGATCATTGGCGTCTTTGATCGCAATCGCCGCTTCCTTGGAGCGTTGGATCGTCACCGCCTGCGCCAGTTGGGTTTCCCACAACGGCACGGTGTTCATCAGGGTGGAGTTGATCTTGCCGACCAAGCTCTTGTCGTTTTCCTGCACCAGACGAATTGAAGGCAATGACTGCATCGTCACCTGCCGCGTCAGTTTCAGATCATAGACCCGCCGTTCCAGATCATCCCGCGCTGCGCGCAGATCGCGCAACTCCTGCGCCCGAATCAACTGATCAGCCTCCGGGGCCGCCTTCACCGCCGCTTCGCGCGCGGGAATATCGGTGGCGTCGAGGTCTTTTAGCTTGGCTTCCCCCGCCGCAATATACAGACCCAATTCGTTATAGAAGGTCAGCGTCTTGCCATAAAGAATGTCCAGGCTCTTGATATCCTTCAACAAAGTTGTCTCATGCACCAACAGGTTCTCGGTCACCTTGTCGATCTGGGTCTGCACCTGCTCATAGCGCGCGACAAACTCGGCCAAGGGGGCGGCATGGCCGGTCAACCATTCCCACCAGCTTTGCTTGCGGTTCACGTCGAGTTCTTCGCCCGAAAAGCCGCGAATGGTGGTGACGATCTCACGCATGCTGTCGCCAGCCGGCCCGACATCCTTGTTCTTCACCCCTTGCAGCATCTCTTGAGAGATCACCTGCAATTCCGCCTGCGCGCCCGAGCCAAACGAGATGATCGACTGGGTGTTGCTCATATCCAGTTCCGCCATCCGCTTGCGGATATCCTCGGCGACCGGGGCAGGGGCGGCGTCCAGCGCCACCACTTCACGCCCCGGTTCGGGCAGGATCACAGCGGTGACTTTTTCAACTTCGGCCAGCGAGGTGGCAGCGGCAGCGCGGATATCTTCGGTCATGGCTCTCACTCGTTCAAGGCGCAGATGCGCGGGTTGGCAAAGCCCCGCAGCGGGGCGGGTGATAAGGGTCTAGGTTTCCAGTTTCAACCGATCTCGTAACACCTGAATTTCAACGTCCAAATCGGTATGATCGCCTTGCAGCATCGCCTGCGTGCGGGCGGCAAATGTCGTTTCCAACTCGCCGAGCAGCGTCTCGTAATCTCCACGGATTTTCGCATCGCGGCCCTGTGCATAGGCATCAGCGAACTTTACCGTCGCATCGCGCGCGCCCATCAGATAGACCGACAGATACTTCCGCGCCGCCGTCAAATCGCCCGGATCACTTTCAACCGAGCGGAACAGCCCGCGCGCGATGCCGGAAAACTTCGCCACCCGTGCCTCAAGGCCAGAGTCCTTGGCGCGCAAAATCGCATCCTTCATTCCCGCCAGCAAAGCCTCGGCCTCATCCACCGCGCGTGCCACCCGCTCAACCTGAAAGCTGTCTACGCCCTCCATGCCCTTGTCGCGCATCGGATCGAGCCCAAACGCGCCGACATGCAGAATCACGCCAGCCAGCCCCAACAAAATCGCATAAATCATCGGCTGGGCGACCATGGCACCCATAGCTAAGCCCACTCCCATAAGCACCGTCGCAAACGCCTTGCGCGGAATAGCCGGACGCCGCGCCACTTTGCGCGCATCGTAAGCATCATTCGCGATCACGCCCTGCTGGGTCAACCAAGCCGCCAGCAGCAAAATCCCGCAAGCCGTTAGTCCCATGATCAGCGCCTTAGGTTCGCCTTTGAACGCCAAGGCCGCGAACAAAAACGGCGGCAAAAACAGCGCCCTTGTTCGCCCGGCTGCCTTAGACCGAGCAGGTATACCCGGCGCAGGCGCAACCCCCGGCCCAGCTTCCGAGCGCGAATTACCTGGAGAATACTTGCCGCCGAACCGCTCTGCCATCACCGCGCCTCCATCATTGCGCCCCACTGATGGCAACATAGACCATCAGCGCCAGCAACAGCATAAACGCGCCCGATTCCAAACCCTTGGCAGACATCACGCCTCACTTCTCAGAATACTGGCCCACACACCGGGAGTCTCTTGACTATAGGCACAGCCACCGCGTCCTGCCAGAGGGCAAAAGCGGGGAATTATTCCGCTTAGGCCCCGCGTTTAGGCCGCCCACCCGCAGGCTTTGGCCCCGCAGGTCCGCCCCGCGTCGGTGTCGCCCGCTTTGCCGGAGGTTTGGCAGGCCGCAAAGCTCCACCGTCGGCCTTCTTGGCAGCGGTGCCAAACGTGCGCGGCTTGCCGCCTTCTGCTTCGGCCTTCTTCGTCGCCGTCCCAAAGACCCGAGGCTTCACAGCCTCACCCCAAGCCTCCGACAACTGCTTCAGCCCTTCGCCCGATTTCAACCGCCGCCCCGAACTCGCGCCGTCGGCTTTGCCCGTCGTCGTCCGCGAAGCCCCGGCACGCGGTGCCCGCGTTCGCTTCGGCGCATCCTCATCCACCGTCGCCCCTTGGCCCAGCTGATCGCGCAAGACCTTGCCCTTGACCTCTTCCACCTCGCCCGGCTGCAAATCGTTCAAGCGAAATGGGCCGTAGCTGACCCGGATCAAACGGTTCACCGTCAGATTGATCGCGGCCATCGCGCGCCGGATTTCCCGGTTCTTGCCCTCCCGCAAACCCACCGTCAGCCAGGCATTCGCGCCCTGAATCCGGTCGATCACCACGATCATCGGCTGAAACCGCTCGCCTTCAACGACAATCCCCTTGCGCAATGGCTCCAGATCCGGGTCCACCGGATTGCCATTCACCCGCACGCGATATTTCCGCAGCCAGCCGGTGGAGGGCAATTCCAACCGCCGTTTCAACGCGCCGTCATTGGTCAGCAGCAGCAGACCTTCCGAGTTCAAATCCAGCCGCCCCACCGACATCACCCGTGGCAATTCGGCGGGCAGATTGTCAAACACCGTCTCGCGGCCCTTCTCATCAGACTCAGAAGTGACCAACCCCTCAGGCTTGTAATACAGCCATAGCCGCGCCTGCTCGGGCTCGCCGACCACAACACCGCGCACCACGATCTTGTCCTTCGAGGTCACATTCAAAGCAGGCGAGTCAATCACCTTGCCATTCACCGAAACCTCGCCGAATTCAATCATCCGCTCGGCTTCCCGCCGAGAAGCAACCCCGGCCCGAGACAGAACCTTGGCAATCCGGTCGCCTTCGGGCGTCCCCGCCGCAGGCTTCGCCGCAACCGCAGACTTCCGCTCCACCGCTTTGCCCTCAACCCTTGGCCCCTCAATCTTAGGGCCAGCGATCTTCGGCACCGCAGTTTTGGGGGCAGATTTCGGGGGATTTGTATTCTCGGCCATAGTCTCTTATCCTTCATGGGGCTCAGCGCGCGATCATCGCGGGCGATGGTGCCAAACTATTCTCTCAACCGCCAAGGGGCAAGCACGGTGTTCAAAACCTTCATGGACGCCGCCTTAGACCAAGCCCGCATGGCGGCCCTACGCGGCGAAGTCCCCATCGGCGCCGTGGTGGTCAAAGACGGTGCAATCATCGCCGCCGCCGGAAACCGCACCCGCGAGTTAAACGACCCCACCGCCCATGCCGAAGTCTTAGCCATCCGCGCAGCCTGCCAGCTTGCAAGCTCCGAGCGCCTCCCCGGCTACGACCTCTACGTCACCCTAGAGCCTTGCCCAATCTGCGCAGGCACCATCTCCGCCGCCCGCATCGCCCGCCTGTATTACGGCGCAGCCGACCCCAAATCTGGCGGCACGATCCACGGGGCACGCGTGTTCAGCCACCCGCAATGCCACCACATCCCCGAAATCTACGACGGCATCAGTGCCGCCGAATCCGAAGTCCTGCTGAAAACCTTCTTCGCCACCCGCCGCTAACTCCCAAAAATTTATCTAAAATTTGCTTTCATACTGGCTTAAATATTCCACGGGGGTCCGGGGGTGTGAAACCCCCGGCGGGTTGCCCCATGCCCCCCTGTGACGTCAAGGCCACAACCCCGCCCTCATATCACACTCGCGTGATCATCGGGTTTTGAAATCCCGCGCACCCGTGCCATAAACCGCTCACCATGCACAGTAAAGGGAGGCGTCACATGTTGAATTTCACCAACACCGCCGCCGCTACGGCTGCTGCTTGGCGACGCGCTGGCGGATCATTTTATCGCGGCTAACCCCCGATAAAGCCATCTCCCCCGCGCTTCAGGCTCAGGCCTGACCAAGCCCACCCTTACACGGCCCAATCCAACCCGGCTGATCCATGCCGTGCGTTTGGGCCTCAAATCTGACCTCAAACATAGGACCAGACCGTCAAACGGCTGGTGATGCGCCAAAATGAATGCCACCCCGACCACCGGGCGCGCAGCCCTGCTGCCGACCTTGCAAGACCTCATCGCCGAACATGGCCCATGGCCGACGCTGCTTGCGCTGCTGAAAGCGCTGCGGCAACGGCCCGCCAAACCGCCGCCAGCGGCCCTGCTGTCGAACCATCTGCGGCGCGACATCGGCCTGTCCGATCTGCCACCGCCACGTCCGTCGCTGCCACGCTAAGCCGCAGCCCTATGCCCCGGTGCGCCCCAGTTCATCGGGGCGCACCAATTCAAACGGTTCCCCCACCACCGCGTAATCCATATAACCCAACCGTGCCGCAGGCCGCACCAGCGCCAGATCAAACCGACCGCTGCGCAAATATTCCTCGCGGATATGCACGCCTGCGACCTCGCCCACCGCCATCCAACTGCCGCCGCCCAATTCCAACAGATGCACCAAACGGCACTCCAACGTCGCCGGAGCCAGCGCCACCCGCGGGCAATCAATCGCCACACATTCCGCCTTCTCGACCCCGGCCAGCGCAAACTCATCCACCCCGCGCGCGACACTTTCCGAACTGGCGTTCATCTGAGCCATCATGCTCTCGGCCACCACGTTTACCGCAAACACCCCGACCTCGCGCAGATTGGTGATCGAATCCTTCAAGCCCCCGGCAAACATCACCTGCATCGGCGCATCATTCACCGCGTTGAAAAACGAATAGGGCGCAAGGTTATCGCCCAAGCCGCCGCGCGTCGAAATCCAGCCAATCGGGCGCGGGGCCACAATCGCCTTGAACGGATTGTGCGGCAGCCCGCCATTTCGCAGGCCCGCTTTCGGCTCATAAAACATCCGCATCCCCTTCACGTTTGATCCTGCACCTAGGCCATGTTACCCGCGTTTCCAGATGATTCTGGAAGGGCAGCCCGTGTATCAGCTTGAAGAAGAAGTCGAGGATGATTGGTGGGAAGTCGAGGCGCTTTATGATCTGTGCTTCTCCCCCGGCCGCACCGCTTTGTCTTCTTATCGCCTTCGCGATGGGGTGCCTACCGTGGCAGCTCTTTGCCTGATCCTGCGCGACGCTGACGGCACTTTGGCAGCCGCGATCCGCTATTGGCCCGCCGAAATTGACGAAGGCGATGGTGAAGATGGCGAGGATATGCTGCTTTTGGGGCCTATTGCCGTCCACCCCACCCGTCAAAGTGAAGGCCTCGGCGGGTTGTTGATCAACGAAAGCCTCGTTGAAGCCCGCCGCTTGGGGTGGGAGCGCGTGCTGCTGGTTGGCGACGCGCCCTATTACTCTCGGTTTGGCTTCAAAAAACTGAACGGTGTGGTGATGCCGCCGCCGACCAACCCTGACCGGGTGTTGGGGTTAGAGCTGAAAAAGGGCGCGTGGCATGGCATCAAGGGGCATGTCGTCAAAGCCAGTGGGGCGACCCTGCCGCAAGCCTGATCCTGCCCTTGATCACCGCTCTTGCCGAAGCCGCACAAACGCCCCACATTGGCGCTATGAGCCAACTTCCCGCCCTGCGCGCCCCCGCTGCCGACACTGAAATCGCCGAGCTTGCTCGCGCCTACAAGCGCGCCAACGGTCCGCTGATGACGCTTGTGAACAAAATCGGCGGTGGCTTGGAAAAACAAGCTGCGCTGATCCCTGAAGCCTTGCGGGGCCAGATCGAACAGGTGGTGATCCGGGCGCTGACCGCCGCCCACGGCCTTGCAGGCCTCGCCGATCAGGGCCCGAAAATGGGTGGGCGGGCAAGCACCTTCGCCGCCATGGCGACCGGGGCCGCTGGCGGGGCGGGCGGCCTGCTGACCTCGCTCGCCGAACTGCCCGTCACCATCACCCTGATGCTGCATACGATCAGGGCCGAGGCGATCCGCGCTGGCTTTGACCCCTCTGAGCCCGGCATCCGCGCCGCCTGCCTTGAGGTCTTCGCCGCAGGCACGCCGCTGCAAGGCGACGATGGCGTCAACGCCGCGTTCCTGTCGGCAAGGATTACCCTGACCGGCCCCGCGATCCAGAAACTGATCGCCGCCGTAGCCCCGCGGCTTGCCGCCACGATGGGCCAAAAGCTCGCCGCCCAAGCCGTTCCGGTGTTGGGCGCGGTTTCAGGTGCTGCGCTGAACGCCGCCTTCCTCAGTTATTACCGCGAAATGGCCCGCATCCGCTTTGCCCTGATGCGCCTCGCCGAAGTGCAAGGCGGCGAAGCCGTCGTCGCCGCCTTCGCCAAAGCCACCCTGCCACCGAAGATCACTAAGGCTTAAGCCGGGCCATCAAATACAGAATATCGCATAGTCAAAACTCCTCGCCCGGACCGATGGTGCAAACGTGCAGAAGGTAGCACTCAGTGCATCTTGTGCGAGCAAACTTAGCATGCGATCACTACGCAAAGCATAGGGTCCAGGCGAATTATATGACTGATGAAAATAGCGAAATTCAGATCGACGTTTGGCCAGAATCTGCCGACTTAGAAATTATTCAAATAGCCCAACAGTATCGTGATGCATCTGGCGTGCTTATGAAGCTTGTAAATTTTGTTGGGGGTAAAGCCGAAAATGCCCTTGAATTTCTTCCAGACAGCTTAAAAGACACGATTGAAAGCGCGACAGCTGCAGCAATGCTGCGATGTTACGAGGCCGCTGCAACTGTATCAAGCAGCGGTTATTTGCCAAGCACTGGCATGTGGGCAAACAAGGCCGTGGCATCGCTTTCAGGCGCGCTCGGCGGGCTTGGTGGCTTGCCGTCAACACTGATTGAACTGCCTTTCAGCGTGGCAACTATTTTTACGGCAATCCAGAAGGTGGCGGCTCAACATGGGTTTGACCCACAAGATCCGGCGATCAAGTTAGAATGTCTGTCTGTATTCGGTAGCGGAGGACCTCTGAGCGACGATGATGCCATTGAGCTTTCTTATCTGTCCTCGCGGATTGCAGTGAACGGCACAGTGGTGCAAGCATTGATTGCGCGCTACGCCCCTAAACTTGCCTTGGTCCTAAGTCAGAAGCTGGCGGCCCAAATGGTTCCTGTTCTGGGGGCCGTCACGGGGGCAAGTTTGAACTACACTTTCATTTCCTACTTCGAGGAAATGGCGCAGGTGAAGTTCAAATTGCTTAGAGCAAGTCGCCGTTCATATGATTCAGGCTTCCCATCTTGGACGGTTTCTGATTCCCTGATCTTTCCAGATATAGGGGATCGAGATGGGCAAATCACATCCTATGGAGCTTCGC
>NZ_JAFCTX010000030.1:0-56256 GCF_049896245.1 Cypionkella sp. TWP1-2-1b2
GCGAAGCTCCATAGGATGTGATTTGCCCATCTCGATCCCCTATATCTGGAAAGATCAGGGAATCAGAAACCGTCCAAGATGGGAAGCCTGAATCATATGAACGGCGACTTGCTCTAACATTCGATATCAGTCACGAAGCCGGGGTATTTCCGCCGCGCGAAGTTTATGAAGGCAAGGTTCGCAATGTCATCCGCGCTCTCGATCATGTCCATATGCCGCCAATACGTAGACCAGTGCATGCCCTTTGGCTTACGCACGAAACTGCCCATACCCGGCTCACTTCCCATTGCCACCCGCCGCTTGTTTGCGGCGCGCACTGCCCGATCTACAGGGGTCTCCGATTGGCAGGTATAGGCGACCTGATTGCCAAGGATGGCCGCCAGCGCCTCACCACCGCCCGAGAAGGCGACGTAGTTGATCTTGGTCGGATCAATGCCTGCGGCTTTGGCCAAAAGACCGACGGTGATATGATCGACGCCACCCGCCGAGCCGCCTGCCCAAGACACCGAGCCCGGATCAGCCTTCATCATCTCAACCAATTCGCCAATGGTCTGGATCGGCGAGGATGCGGAAACCGCGATGCCCTCGGCTTCACCGGTCAGCCGCGCAATCGGGGTGACATCGGCCAAAGTAACCGGAGATGAGTTGGTCAGGATCGCGCCGACCATCACATAACCGCCCACGATCAACTGACTGGGATCGCCCGATGCGGTCGAAGCGAATTGCGCCAGACCGACAGTGCCGCCCGCGCCCGGTACGTTCTGCACCTGAACCGAGCCTGCGATGCCTTCGGCCTGCATCACCTCTTGCATCGACCGCGCGGTGCTGTCCCAGCCGCCGCCCGGTGCCGCAGGAGCCATGATCATGTAATCGGTGGCAAGTGCCGGAGCCGCCAGCGCAGCCACGAAGAACGCGCTCAAAAGCGTGTGTTTCATCCTGATTCTCCTCCCAAGGCACGGATTTTGTGCCGTTTCTTCTGGGCAGCACCTCCTCGTGCCGTCCCTGCTTGGAATTTCAGCACATAATCCTGTCAACTGGCTGACAGTGGCCGCGCGCAGCTATTTTGGGGCCAAAGCCGCGCGCCACAGCCGAAACAGCCGCTGGCGCTTGGCTTGATCAAGGTAAACCAGCACGCCGGGGCTGACCGAAACCGGCCGCAGTTGATCGCCCAAGGCCGCCTGCATCGCACGGCCACTGTTGGCACCCGAAACCTCTAGGCTCACCGCAGGCATCCGCAGCTTTTCCGACAGCAGGGTCTGGCCCTGTTTGCTCATCAGGAAATCCAGAAACTCCGCGCCCAGTGCGGGCGAGCCTGCCGCGCGCGGCACCAGTGCTACCCTTGACACCACCACGGTGAAATCACGCAACAGCACCAACCCCAGATCGGGCGCATTGCGGGCCTGATCGGCGGCATAAGAACCTAAGACGTTATATCCCAACACCAAACGACCATCCGCCACCCGGTCGATGATGTCCTGACTGGTGGGATAAGTTTGCAGGCCCGCCGCCGCCATTTCGCGCAGCAGTGACCAAATATCGGGAAAATGTTCGGTATCGCGGGCGAGAAACAGATATCCCACGGCAGAGCGTTCAATGTCATAAGTGCCGATTTTGCCGTGCATTTCGGGCGAGGCGTGGCGCAGCCAATCCATCAGCTCCAGCCGCGATTGCGGCGGGCCATTTGGGAAGCTGGGCTTGTGGTAGACCAGCACGCCGGGCTCGAACGTCATCGCAAAGGCGGTGTCCTGCCAGTTCGCCCATTGCGGCCAGTTGCGCGCGGCGGGCACCTCGACCGCCTGCGCATAGCCGTCATTGGCCAGCTTGATCTGCATATCCATCGCAGAGGAGAACACGAAATCCGCCGTAGGCTTTCCTGCTTCGGTTTCCGCCACCACCCGCGCTGAAATCTCGCCCGCCAGCAGGTCTTCGTAGCGCACCGCCACCCCCGGATGCCCCGCCTGAAACGCCGCAATCAGCGGCGCGGCCAAGTGGTTATCCAGCGTCGAATAGATCACCAATTTTGACTTAGCCGTGCCATCAGGGGCTGGATAGTTCACCACCTCGCCCCAGATCGGGCCAGCCATTGCAGCGCAAAACAGGGCCAAACCGAACATTCTTCGCATCATTTCACTCTGACCGATGCAACTTGCGTTCACAACTGAGCACTTTCCGCCTACCTTGCC
Source organism: Cypionkella sp. TWP1-2-1b2 (assembly GCF_049896245.1). Lineage (NCBI taxonomy): Bacteria > Pseudomonadati > Pseudomonadota > Alphaproteobacteria > Rhodobacterales > Paracoccaceae > Cypionkella > Cypionkella sp. TWP1-2-1b2. The sequence continues at coordinate 2,184 of NZ_JAFCTX010000030.1, forward strand.
CTAGGGGGGGATGAGTATGCGCTTGCTGGTGGTTGAAGATGATCTGCCCTTGGCGGAATCCTTGGTGACGCTGCTCACCTCGTCCGGTTATGCGGTGGATTGCGTGCATGATGGCGCGTCTGCCGAGGCGCTGGCGGCGGTGGAACAGTTTGATCTGGTGATCCTCGATCTGAACCTGCCGCAGATGGACGGGCTGTCACTGTTGCGCGCGATGCGAGCGCGGGCCAATCCGGCGGCGGTGATGATCCTGACCGCGCGCGGGGCCGCCGAAGACCGGGTGCGCGGCCTCGATCTGGGCGCGGATGATTATATGGCGAAACCCTTTGATGTGCGCGAGTTTGAAGCCCGCGTGCGATCTTTGTTGCGGCGTCAAGCGGGCCTGCGTTCGGCCACCGTCACCTTGGGCACCGTCACGCTGGACCTGACCACCCGGCAGTTTTCCGCCGCAGATCAAGCGCTTGACCTGCCGCCGCGCGAACGGGCCCTGCTGGAACTGCTGCTGACCCGCGCCGGAAAAGTGGTGACGAAAGAGGCCATCGTGCAATCCTTGACCTCGCTGGATGATATGCTGTCGGACAATGCCATCGAGCAATATATCTCACGCCTGCGCCGCCGCATTGCCCCGTTTGGTTTGGGTTTGCAGGCGGTGCGCGGCATTGGCTATCTGCTGGAAAAAGCCCCGGACAGCCGATGAAACCCTATTCCCTGCGCCGCCGTCTGCTGCTGTGGCTGTTTCTGGCCACGGCTTTGCTGGGCCTGATCGCGCTGCTGGACACTTGGCGTGAGGCGCTGCGCACCGCGCAAAGCGTGTCGGATCGGGTGCTGGTCGGCTCGGCCTTGGCGATTGCCGAGCGGGTGACAGTGGATCAGTTCGGCGAGTTAGAGGTCGATCTGCCCTATTCCTCGTTGGAAATGCTGACCTCGACCGCACAGGACAAGGTGTTTTATCGGGTAGATGGCCCAATCGGCCACTTTCTGACCGGATATGAGGATCTCGCGGTGAACCCAGCGCCTGCGGGTGGTGTGGCGTTTGCTGATGGCACGCATGGCGCGGTGGGTATCCGCAGCGCCACTTTGATGCGCGAGGTGTCCACGGGGGCACGCTCGATTGGCTTCAGCGTGACGGTGGCGGAATCGACGCGGGCGAGGGCGGAATTGGCGCGCGCGATCCTTTTGCGCTCGGCGTTGCGGCTGGCGGTGCTGATCCTTGGCGTCGCCTGCATCGTCTGGATCGCGGTGACATCGGCGCTACGCCCGCTGGACCGACTTGGGGCCACCATCGCCGAACGCTCGCCCGACGATTTGCGCCCAGTGACCGCCGATACCCCGCAAGAGGTCGAGGCGCTGATGCGGGCGATCAATTCCTTCATGAAAAGGCTGGATACCGCGCTTGAGGCGTTGCGGCATTTCACCGGCAATGCCAGCCACCAGCTGCGCACCCCCCTCGCCGTGGTGCGCACGCAACTGGCCTTGATTGACCGCAGCGCTACCCCCGCGCAGGCCACTGCGGCGACGGATAAGGCGAAAATTGCGCTGGAACGCGCCGAGCGGGTTTTGGCGCAACTGCTGGTGCTGTCGCGGGTGGATGCCGCAACAGGAGCTGCGGCATTGCAACGGCTTGATATCGTCGCCATCGCGAAAGACCTGACTGCCGAAATGGTGCCGCTGGCGCTGAGCCATCACATCGACCTTGGCTATGAGGGGGCGACGGAAGCCATGACATTGGCCGAGCCGGTGCTGCTGGCCGAGTTGTTGAAGAACCTGCTGACCAATGCCATCGCCTATGCCGGGGTCGGTGCGGTGGTGACCGTGCGGGTGCAAAAGCTTGGCGACGCGGTGGTGCTTGAAGTTGAAGACAACGGCCCCGGCCTGTCGCCCGAACAGACCGAGCGCGCGGTGCTGCGCAAACGCGGCACCAGTGCCCCTGCCCGCGCGCTGTCGGCTGATCAGGAAACCGGCTTTGGCTTGGGTCTGGCGATCACCACCGAAATCGCCGCGTTGTTTGATGCCGAAATTCAACTGCAGCGCGGGGCGGAACAGCGTGGTCTGCTGGTCCGGGTGAAATTTCCGCCGCTGGCGTAAGGCATAGCGCGAACGGCAAACCGAACACCGTAAATTCGAAGTGACCTGTGCTTATGTGAGACGGGAATTTGCTTCATACTTTACAACCAATATAGTAGTTGTGAAGCTATGGGAGAATCAAATGCTCGGAAACCGTTTCGCAACCCGGATCAATTCCTTCGCATCGGGGGCATCCGACTACTGGCCTGACTTGGCCGGAAAGCCCTCGCTGGCGCAAATAATTCAACGTGCGGCGACGGTCGACGGGCTGACCGAGTTGGACCTTAACTACCCTGATCATGTCGGCGCAGATGCTATGGAAATCGCCAAAGTGGTGGGTGATTGCGGCCTTTCAGTTAGCGGTCTGGCGATGCGTTATTACACCAACCCAGCCTTCAAACGCGGCGCTTTCACCAACCCAGACGGTGCTGTGCGACGCGAGGCGATTGATCTGACCAAGCGCGGCATTGATGCCGCCCGCGCCATCGGTGCGCCGATGATGACGCTGTGGTTGGGGCAGGATGGCTTTGATTACACCTTCCAATGCGACTACGCCGCAATGTGGCAAGATGAGATTGCAGGCATCGCCGAAGTCGCTGCACATGATGCGGATTGCCTGATCTCTATCGAGTACAAACCCAATGAACCAAGGGCTTATAGTGTTCTTCCCGATGCGGCGACCACGCTTTTGGCGATTAAAGAAGTGGGCGCTGCAAACCTTGGTGTCACCATCGACTTTGCCCATGCGCTTTATGCCGATGAGCAGCCCGCCTTTGCTGCAGCGCTGATCCAGCGCCACAGCCGCCTGCTTGGCTTGCATCTGAACGACGGCTACGCCAAGCGCGATGATGGGCTGATGGTGGCCGCAGTACACGAACAAGCGACGCTGGAACTGCTGCGCGAGGTCAAGCGTGGCGGCTTTGAGGGCGCGATTTATTTTGACACCTTCCCCGATGCCTCGGGCCTTGATCCGGTGGCGGAATGTGCCGCCAACATCCGCACCGTGCGCCGGATGCTGGCAGCGGTGGATGTGATGGCAGGCGACAACCGCCTCGCCGATGCCCAAAGCCGTCAAGACCCGATTGCAGCACAAGAAATCGCTCGAATTGCGCTGGCGGGTAAGACAGTGGCCTGAATTTCTTTACAAGTGTACGTAGGCTTGTGCTGAATTGTGTCGTCGTGAATACAGTCCGTTGCACGACAAGCAGATGGAACGCGTTGTGAAAATCCGAGGGAAATATGGGCGACCCAAAAGCCGTAGCCGCACAGATCCGCATGAAGCTGCCGAACCTGACGCCGCTGGAAGGCAAGGTCGCAAGCGATATTCTGGCGCGCAAGGATATTGATGCCGCAACGCCCCTGCGGGAGGTGGCCGAGAAATCCGGCGTATCCGATGCGATGGTGGTCAAGGTGGCGAAGAAACTCGGCTTTGCCGGATTTCGCGAGTTTCGTCAGGGTCTTGTCGATTACTACAAATCTGACAGCGCCGCCCTGCATTCTGAAATCTCGGAACAAGACGGCTCTGGTGAGATCGTGCAGAAGGTGTTCCGCACTGCGATGCAGGCGCTGGAGGAGACCTTTGCCATCCTCGATCTGGCGGCGTTTGATCGGGCGGTGGATTACCTGCACCGCGCCCGTCAACGCGACTTCTACGGGCTTGGCGGATCAGCACAAATCGCCCGCGATGTGGCGCATAAATTTTTGCGCATCGGCATCCGGGCCAGCGTCTTTGACGACGCGCATATGATGATGATGTCGGCGGCGCTGCTGGGGCGCGACGACGTGGTGGTGGCATTTTCACATTCCGGCACCACGGCCTCGGTACTGGATGCGGTGGAACTGGCGCGGCGCAATGGCGCGCTGATCATCGCGGTGACGAACTATGCCGAAAGCCCCCTCGCCGGGTTGGTCGATGTGGTGTTGTGCTCGACTGCGCAGAATTCGCCGCTGCTGGGGGAAAACGCCACGGCGCGGATTGCGCAGTTGAACCTGCTGGATGCGCTTTTTGTGGCGACAGCCCAGCGCGACCGCGCTACCGCCGATCAAAATCTGGATCGCACCATGCGCGCCGTGCAATCGAAACGCAGACAATGAGGCCAAGATGACCAAGCCCGCCCGCCTGATTGGAAATACCGTCCTTGTGGTCGGCAGCCTGCACTACGACATTATGGTCGAAGCCGATCATTTGCCGCGCCGCGATGAGACGGCGGTGGGATCGCGCTGGTATCCGAAATTCGGCGGCAAGGGCGGCAATCAGGCGGTGGCGGCGCAGGCTTATGGTGCTGTGGGCCGGATATTGGGCGCGGTTGGCGCGGATGATTTCGGCGCGTTCCTGCGGGCACGGTTGGGAAGTTCAGGCGTCGATCACCGCTTTGTCGCCACCTGCGACGAAGTTGGATCGGGGATGAGTGTGGCGATCATGGATGCCAGCGGTGATTATGCGGCGACGATTGTGTCGGGGGCGAACCTGCATATCGTTTGCGAAACCCTGCAAAATCCTGAGGTTTGGCAGGATGTCGGCCTACTGGTTTTGCAAAACGAAGTCCCCGAAGCCATCAACCTGCATGCCGCGAAAGCCGCCCGTGCGCGCGGCATCCGCACTCTGTTGAACGCCGCCCCGAGCCGCCCGCTGTCACTTGAATTCGCCCGTTTGGTGGATGTGTTGGTGGTAAACGCGGTCGAAGCCGAAATGATGGGCGCAAGCCCGATCACCAACCTGAAAGCCGCTGCCGCTGCCGCGAAAAAGTTGGCGGATCGCTTTGAAAGCGTGATTGTCACCGCAGGCAGCCTGGGACTGGCGGCGTGGAGTGCCGAGGATGAGCATTTCAGCATCGCCGCCGAGAAGATCGACGTGGTCAGTTCGCACGGCGCAGGCGATGCGTTTATCGGTGCCCTCGCCGCCTGCATGGTGGGTGGAGCCAAGTTCAAAAAGGCATGTGCTGCGGCCTCGCACGCCGCAGCCGAGCATGTGGCCGGGCGGCCTGCGATGGCGATTGCCCGCTGAAAGCGGCAGCTGAATTTCTCCCAGCGGGGAATGACTTGTGTTTTCTGCCACTTTTTTTTCGAAAATCTACCACATGTGGTAGTATTTTTTGCACATTCGCAAAAGCTTCCGTTTTAGCGCATCACGAAGGGATCAGGAATTGGATCGTCCGAGGTGCGCAGCCAGACCGTCTTGACCGTGGTGTAATCCAGCGCGGCCGCAAGCCCTCCCTCACGGCCATGCCCAGACAGCCCCTGCCCACCAAACGGCGCAATCGGCGACACCGCGCGATAGGTGTTCACCCAAACCACTCCGGCGCGGATACCCCGGATCATCCGGTGTGCCCGGGTCAGGCTGCGGGTGAACACGCCCGAGGCAAGGCCGTAAACCGTGTCATTCGCCAGCGCCAAGGCCTCGGCTTCGGTCTCAAAACTGATGACCGACAGCACCGGGCCAAAAAATTCCTGCTGCAAGCCCACCGCATCCGGCAGGCCAGAGCAATCTAAAATCGTTGGCGGATAAAAGAATCCGTGGCCTTCCGGCACCACGCCGCCCGTCACCAGCTTGGCCCCCTGCCCCAGACTTTGCGCCACCAGATCGGCGATGCGCGTGCGTTGCCGCTCGGTGCAAAGTGGGCCAACTTCGGTGGTCATCTGATCGGGGGCGGCAATCCGAATGGCCTCGGCCTTGGCCTTCAGCTTGGCGAGGAAAGCGTCTTTGATGCTGGCTTGGATGATCAGACGCGAACCCGCGACGCAGCTTTGCCCGGTCGCCGCGAAAATTCCCGAGATCTGCGCGTTGACCGCCGAATCCAGATCGGCATCCTCAAACACGATGAACGGCGATTTGCCACCCAACTCCAGCGAGGTCGAGGCGAGGTTCTCCGCCGATGCCCGTACCACATGCCGCGCGGTTTCCGGGCCGCCCGTGAAGGCGATATGGGCGATTTTCGGATGGGTGGTGAGGGCTGCACCCGCCGCCGGGCCGCCCGTAAGAATATTCACCACACCCGGTGGAAAGCCCGCCTCATCCACCAAACGGGCAAATTCCAACATCGGCGCGGGGCCGTCTTCAGAGGCCTTCAACACAACCGTGCATCCCGCAGCCAGCGCTGGCCCCAGTTTGACCGCCGACAGGAACAACTGGCTGTTCCACGGCACGATCGCGGCCACCACGCCGATGGGTTCGCGCCGCAGCCAAACTTCCATATCCGGCTTGTCGATCGGCAGATGCGCGCCTTCGATCTTATCAGCCACACCGGCATAATAGCGATAATATTCCGCGACATAGGCGATCTGCGCCGAGGTTTCGCGGATGATCTTACCGGTATCGCGGGTTTCCAAAGCGGCGAGTTTCGGGGCTGCCGCCTGCACCAGATCGGCCAACCGATACAGCAATTTGCCGCGCGCCGAGGCCGTCAAACCCGCCCAAGCCGGGCTGCAAAACGCACCCCATGCGGCATCGACAGCGCGCCCCACATCGGCAGCGGAAGCCTCTGGCATCAGCGCCCAAGGCTGGCCCGTCGCCGGATCAAGGCTTGCAAAGCTGGCCGCGCCATCCTCAAAAACCCCACCGATATACTGTTGGAACCGCTGCATAGAGCCTCCTTGGGCGGACATTGGGGGCGGAAGTTGGGTCAGGCAAAGGCAGGCATCACGTCTTGCACAAAGCGTGTCAACGAGGCTTTTTTGCGCGCAAAACTCATCCCAGAGTCGATCCACAGGCTAAACTCATCATAGCCCAAATCCTGATAGCTTTTGATGCGGGAAATCACCTCGGCAGGCTGGCCGACGATGTTGTTCTTGCGCATCGCAGCCGCTGAATAGAACGGATGGGCAGCGACTTCTTCGGGTGTCAGTGTCTGGATCAGGCCCTGCGAAATCGGGCGCTTGTTCAGGAACCAAGCGCCGAAGTAGTTGTAAAACAGGTTCAATTCTTCCGCGCCAAGATCGGCGTCGGCCTCACTCTCCGCCACATAGGTATGCCGCAGCACCATGATTTTCGGGCGCGGCATTTCGGGATGCGCGGCACAGGCGGCATTAAACCGCTGCATCAGGCTGACCACTTCTTCATCGCCCATATGCAAAGGCGTCACCTGCACATTGCAACCATTGGCAACGGCGAAATCGTGAGAGTTCGGATCACGCGCCGCCACCCAGATCGGCGGAAACGGCTGCTGCACCGGTTTCGGGGCCGAGGTGGTTTTCGGGAACTGCCAATGCTCGCCGTTGTGTTCGTAATCGCCCGCCCACAGGCCCTTGATCGCCGGGATCAGCTCGCGCATCTTTTGACCAGCGGTCCAGGCATCCAATCCGGGGCTCATCCGGTCATATTCAAAGCTGTAGGCCCCGCGCGCGATGCCCAGATCAAGGCGGCCGTCCATGATCAGATCGGCCATCGCGGCCTCTCCGGCCAATTTGATCGGATGCCAGAACGGAGCGACGACATTGCCGGTGCCAAGCCGCACGTTTTTGGTGCGGCGCGCAAGATCGACAAGGTTCAGAAACGGGTTCGGCGCGATGGTGAAATCCATGCCGTGATGCTCGCCGGTCCAGATCGCGTGCATGCCGTTTTCGTCAGCGATCTGGCAGAGTTCCAGCATTTCCTCATACAAGCGCTGCTGCGGCTCGTCGGCACTGACCCGCTCCATATGCACGAACAACGAGAATTTCATCGGCGATTCCTTAGCTTTTGCTGACCGGAGCAACCCGGCCCATATTCTGATTACCGAAATAAATGCCATAATCGCCGACACGGGCCTCATCGGCCAGCCGCTCCAGCATGGTGCGCATGGCGGGGTCGGTCACGTCGTCAAAGCGATTGGGGCTAAGTTCAACAAAGCCGCCCTTGCTCGGCGTGCCGCCCGTGCTGGGGCAGAGAAACGCGATGTGCTGCTGGCCCGCCGCGACGTCTTCATAGACCGAATAGATGAAACCGGGCACCGCCTGCACGCCCGCAGCCTCGATCAGCGCCTGCAAGGTCGCCGTGGCCCCGTTGACCCCAACCCGCGCCGTCGGAAGGCTCAGGCCGCCGCGCCCATCGTCTTGCAACAGCACATGGCCGTCCTGCTCGATCAAAGCCGAGACAACCACCGCAGGCCCACTCGCCAAAGCCGCGCCCGCTTGCGCCGGGGTGAAATAAGAGCCGCGATAATAACCCAAACCCGCCTGACCCGAGGCTTCAAACGCCGCAACCTTGCCGATCAGAATGGCATGATCGCCCGCGTCTATGACTTGATGCGTGCTGCAATCGAACCAAGCCGAGACGCCATGCAGGATGGGCGCACCGTGGGGGCCAATTTGCCATTGCACGGTGGAAAAGCGATCCTCCACCGGCTTGGCGAAGGTGTTAGAGACATCCTTCTGGCTTTCGGATAATATATTGATCGCAAAGCCTTTTGCCGCCATGAACCGCGCATAGTTGCCCGAGGTTTTCGCGATCAACACCAACAAAAGCGCGGGATCGAGCGACACCGAGGAAAACGAATTGGCGGTAAAGCCAATCGGCGCGCCCGCCTCGTCCAGCGCGGTCACAACGGTCACGCCCGTCATGAAGGTGCCAAAAGCGTCTCGCAGCAGGCGACAGTTTTCCAATGTCATGCGCGTATCCCCTTCTTTGCGGCGAGCAGTGGCACCGCCAACCAAGCCGCAAGTGCTGCATTGACCTGCGCCGGGGCCGTCAGATTGACCATATGGCGGTGGCCCTTGATCACCACAGCCTGACCCATCGGTGCCGCCATCGCCATCGCTTTTGCCATCGCCGGGGTCGAGTTCGCATCCCCCGAAGCCGTCAAAACCAAGGCGGGGCTATGGATTTTCGGCCAAGCCTCGGCATAGGCCATATCGCCATTGGCAAAGGCACGGTAAGCCGCCGCATAGCCTTGCAATTTCACCATACGCAGCCAGCCCGCCACCTGCGCGCGCACCGCTTGATCCGCCGCCGTGTCGCCAAACCAACGCGTCAGCGGCACATCAATGTCATTCGCGCCATTGGCCAAATCCGCTGCCCGCGCCTGCACCGCCGCCCGCGCCTCGGGCGTGCGGCGATAAACCCCGTTCAAAACCGCCAGCCGCAGCACCAGATCGGGATGATCTACGGCCAGGCCAGCGGCGATCAAAGCCCCCATCGAATGGCCCGCGACATTGACAAAACTGCAGCCCAGCTGGCGCAAAGTTTTCGCCGCCCAAACCACATAATCAGTTAATTCCGGTTGCCCCGGAAGCAGGTCAGACAAGCCATGTCCCGGCATATCGAGTGCAATCACCCGGTTGGTTTTGGCAAAATGCGCGATCTGCGGCCCCCAAGAGTCCGCACACATACCAACGCCGTGCAGCAGAACCAAAGGCTCGCCCTGGCCAAGCTCCAGATAGCTGATGCGCGTGCCGTCAGACAGCCGCAGGGTTTGCAGCGTCATGGCCCAGATCCTTAAGGTCTTGATAGCGATCACCAATCCGGTGATGTGGCCGCCCACCGATGGAAGCCCCCAGTGCCACCACAATCTCATCCGCCGCCGGGGCATCCGGGATGGCGAAATGGATGGTCAGGTAATGCGAGCGCCGGCCTTCATCGTTTTTATCCATCAGCGGGATCATCACCGGGGTATTCGCGCCACCGCGGATATTGGTGAACGCCAGATAAGATTTCGCCCCGACCGCCGTGCGATAATGATTGCCAAACCGCAAGGTGTGGATCAGCGCCGAGGCATGCTCGACCTCACCATCAAGCCCGACAATCGCGGCTTTACCGTAGGCTTCAATCACCTCGCCCGAACCCGCAGCCTCCAGGATCATCGCGGTCAGCAGGGCACCCAGATCGGGCGCAACATCATGAATCGCGGGCTTGAGGTTCTCGACAAAGCCCATTCCGGCCCAGGGGTTTTGCACCACCGCCGCCGCCGCGATCAGCTTTAACGGCATTGCCGCCACCTTACCGCCCTCAATCAGCGTGGTTTCAACGTGCAGCAGGGTCTTGCGGATAACGGCTGGCATTTTGGCCTCAGAATCGCTAGGTTTGTCTGATGGTATGTTGGTATACCATAGGACCGCATGTCAAGAACCAGTTGCGATTGACCCATCTTCTCGCTAGATTGATGCCATGAACCCGCTTGAAGATCTGAAAATCACCCATCCGCCGCAGACCCTGCGCGAGATTGTGCTGGAGCGGATGCGCAGTGCGATCCTGTCAGGCCGATTTGCCTCTGGCGAACGTTTGGTGGAACGCACGCTTTGCGACCAGCTTGGCGTCAGCCGATCCGTGGTGCGCGAGGCGATCCGCTATCTTGAGGCCGAAGGTCTGGTCGAAATCATGCCGAACAAAGGCCCGATGGTGGCGCGGATGGATTGGGCGCAGGCCGCGCAAATATATGAAATCAGGCTGCTTTTGGAACAAAACGCCGCCGCTGCCTGCGCTCAGGCCGCGGACGCCACGGTGAAAGCCAAGCTGCAAGCGGCCACCCATGCCATCGAGGCCGCCTCTGCCGTAAATGAAAACCCCGCTTTGATTGCGGCCACCACCCGGTTTTACGAGATCATCTTCACCGCCGCAGGCCACCGCATCGCTTGGGAGGTTGTGCAGCGCCTGAATGGCCGGATCAGCCGCCTGCGCGCGATGACTTTGGCCACCACCGACCGCCGGGTTTCTGGCCCGGTGCGGATGGCGCGGATTTGTGCGGCGATCTGCGCCAATGACCCCGATAGCGCCGCGCAAGCCGTCTGCGATCACCTCGATGAAGCCGCCAAAATCGCCCACCGTCTGTTGAAAGAGGCCAAGTGATGCCCGCCTATTGGATCGCCCATGTCACCGTCACCGACCCCGCGCGGTACAAAGGGTATCAGGCGCTCGCCCCACAGGCGTTCGCGAAATTTGGCGGCAAATTCCTTGCCCGAGGCGGGGCGTCTGACAGCCCCGAAGGCGCGGGATTTGAACGCCATGTCGTGATCGAATTTCCCGATCTGGCAACCGCCCGCGCCTGCTACGCCTCGCCCGAATACAGCGTCGCCAAAGCCGAGCGCGACGGTGCGGCCCGCGTGATGATCACCATGGTCGAAGGGCTTTAGCCGACATGCCGCCCCTGCGGCACCCCCGGCAGAACACAGAGCATTTCATAGAGCAAATTCGCCCCGATCAGCGCAGTATTTCCCGACGGATCATAGGGCGGTGACACCTCAACCAGATCGCCGCCGACGATGTTCAGACCCGCACATCCACGAACGATTTCAAGGCCTTGCCAGATCGTGAGGCCACCCGGTTCAACCGTGCCAGTGCCGGGCGCAAAGGCGGGATCGAGGCTGTCGATATCATAGCTCAGATAGACCGGCGCGTCGCCGATTTTGGCGCGAATTTCCGCCATCAGCGGCTTTAAGGATTTATACCAACACTCCTCGGCCTGCACCACGGTCCAGCCATTTTTACGGCCCCAGTCGAAGTCATCAAGGCTATATCCGGTGCCGCGCAGGCCGATCTGAAAAACCTTGTCATTCTGCAAACAGCCGTCTTCCCAAGCGCGGCGGAACGGGCAACCATGCGCCACTTTCTCGCCAAACATCGTGTCATTCACATCGGCATGGGCATCAACGTGGATCAACGCCACAGGGCCGTGTTTCGCCTTGATCGCGCGCAAAATCGGCCAAGTTAACGTGTGATCGCCGCCCAAAGTCAGCGGCAGCGCACCATGCGCCAGCACGCCGTTGTAATAGTCGGTGATGATATCGACCGACTTTTTCAGATCAAAGGTGTTGATCGGCACATCGCCGATATCGGCCACTTGCAGATGCTCGAACGGTGCCGCTCCGGTCGCCATATTAAAGGGGCGCAGCATCCGGGATTCGTCGCGAATTTGGCGCGGCCCATGCCTTGTGCCCGAACGGTTCGAGGTGCCAATATCCATCGGAATCCCGATGAAGGCCACATTCAGCCCCGCCGCTGTGTCTTGCGTCGGCAGCCGCATCATCGTGGCAGGCCCGCCAAAGCGCGCCATCTCATTACCGCCAAGCGGTTGATTGAATTTGGACATTTCCACGATCTCTCCCAAAGCTTGCACGCAGCTTAGCCGCAAGCCGCGATCCGTGGAAAGAGCTTTGTCTGCCATGGCTTTGCCGATTTTTGAGGCAGGTCGAAAGATTCACCCCCTTCATCTTTTTCCCAACAGGAAAATAATTTGACAGTAGCGCGCCTGTGTCGCTAGCCTGTTTTCCAACAGGAATGCAGCCCGAACCGGGCGCGGCCAATTCGGAGGAAGACATGGCAAAACGTGTGGCAGTGATCGGCGCGGGGCCGTCTGGTCTGGCGCAGTTGCGGGCTTTTCAATCGGCCAAGATGAAGGGCGCGGAAATCCCGGAAGTGGTGTGTTTCGAGAAGCAATCGAACTGGGGCGGCCTTTGGAACTACACGTGGCGCACCGGGCTGGACGAGACTGGCGAGCCGGTTCACAGCTCGATGTATCGATATCTGTGGTCGAACGGTCCGAAGGAAGGTCTTGAGTTTGCAGACTATTCCTTTGAGGAACATTTCGGCAAGCAAATCGCCTCTTATCCGCCGCGTGCTGTGCTGTTCGACTATATTCAAGGTCGGGTGCTGAAGGCCGGTGTGCGCGATTGGATCAGGTTTTCGACCCCGGTGCGGTTTGTGAAATACAACGAGGTTAAGGGAAATTTTACCGTTACAGCACACGATATGAAAACCGACCGGATGTATGAGGAGGAGTTCGACAACGTCATCGTGGCGTCGGGCCACTTCTCAACCCCGAACGTGCCGGAATATCCGGGGTTTGATAAGTTCGGTGGCCGGGTGCTGCACGCCCATGATTTCCGCGATGCGATGGAGTTCAACGGCAAGGATATCCTGCTGCTGGGGTCAAGCTATTCGGCGGAAGATATCGGCTCGCAATGCTGGAAATATGGCGCGAAGTCGATCACCGTGGCCTATCGGAATGCGCCGTTGGGCTATGATTGGCCAGAGAATTTCGTTGAGGTTCCGGCGCTGGAGCGGGTGGATGAGACCACGGCTTATTTCAAGGATGGCACAACCAAACGGGTGGATGCGATCATTCTGTGCACCGGCTATAAGCATCACTTCCCGTTCCTGCCCGATGATCTGCGGCTGAAAACCGCGAACAGGTTGGCTGCGGCGGATCTGTATAAGGGGGTGGTTTGGGTGAATAACCCGAAGCTGTTCTATCTCGGCATGCAGGATCAGTGGTTCACCTTCAACATGTTCGACGCGCAGGCTTGGTGGGTGCGGGATGTGGTGATGGGGCGGATCGCGGTGCCTGCGGATAAAGCGGTGCTGCTGGCCGACGTGGTAAACCGGGTCGCGCGCGAGGATGCGGGCAAGGATGCGCATGATGCGATCCATTATCAGGGCGACTATGTGAAGGAATTGAACGCCGAGACCGACTACCCCAGTTTCGATGTCGATGGGGCCTGTGAGGCGTTCTTTGAATGGAAGGAACACAAGAAAGCCGGGATCATGACCTTCCGCAACCACGCCTATAAATCGGTGATCACGGGCACGATGGCACCGGTGCATCACACGCCTTGGAAGGACGCTTTGGAGGATAGTTTGGAGGCTTACCTTCGGAACTGATACCGGATGAAAGGGCCTTGGGATTTTCCGGGGCCTTTTTGCTGGTCCCAACTCGGGACCGTTTTTGAGGTCAGTGTATTCAATGGCTTACGAGGCCAAGGCAAGAGAAAATTAACGAATCCGCTGCCTTAGATCATCCTGTGTGCTCAAATATTCAGCCCGGAATGCCAAGGCATTCCGGCTAGCCGGAGACTTCGCGGCTAATGCAGTTGCGACGGTGAAAATCCCCGTCCATCAAAGCCTTCAAACCCTGATTGATCTGTCCGGCAATGTTCCGAAATTCAGGCAGATGCGGGGCGACGTCTGCCTCTAGCTTCTTGGCGGCTTCCGCCCCAATCGCGGCATGCAGCGCCGCGCGGTAGGCGGGAATGGTTTGCCAGTCGGTGACGGTGGAGGGCAGGATTTCGAGGTGGTATTGCACGCCGTAAGCGTGGCGACCCACCCGCATCGCTTGCACGGCGCAGGCAGGGTTTGAGGCCAGCACGACGGTATCGGGCGGCAGCGTTGTGACTTCGACGCCGTGCCATTGCAGGGTTGTCATTTGCGCAGGGAGGTTTGCGAACATCGGGTCGCTGCGCCCTGCCCCGGTTAAAGTGATTTTCGTAAGGCCAACTTCGGGGTGCTGCATCGGGCGGGCTTCGCCACCCGTAGCTACGGCGAGCAGTTGATGGCCTAAGCAGATGCCGAAGTAGGGGCGGTTCAGGATTTGGACCCAGTGTTTGATCGCGGCTTTCTCAGAGATCAGCCATGGGTGCTCGGCTTCCTGCCAGACATCCATCGGGCCGCCCATGACGGCGAGCAGATCGTAGTCTTGTAGGGCTGGGATTTTGTCGCCTTCGTCTAAAGCTATGACGTGCAGCTGATGGCCGTCTGCTGCCCAGAGTGCGGCAAAGATCCCGGCAGTTTCACAGGCCAGGTGTTGGAAGATCAGGATTCTCATGCAAATCCGGTACTTGGGGCCGCAGAAGGAGCCTCCGGCGGGGATATTTATAAACAGATGAAATGGTTAGGGAGCGCGGCAGATAAGCTGCGCCCCCCTTGTTTGGTTAGATGTCGAGGGTGTTTTCGTGTTCCCATTTCGAGAAATGGCTGACGTAGCTGTCCCACTCTTTGCCTTTGAGTTTCAGATAGGCGGCGGAGAATTCTTCGCCCATCGCGGCTTTCAAAGTGGTGTCTTTGTCGTAGTCGCGCAGAGCATCGAGCAGGTTCAGCGGCAGCTTGGGTGCTCCGGTGACGGTCTGACCTTGGGTATACATATCAATGTCATAGCGCGGGCCGGGGTCGGCTTTGGTGCGCACGCCGTCAAGGCCAGCCGCAAGGATCACGGCTTGCATCAGGTAGGGGTTTGCCGCGCCATCTGGCAGGCGCAACTCGAACCGACCGGGGCCGGGAACGCGGACCATGTGGGTGCGGTTGTTGCCCGTCCACGTCACGGTGTTCGGTGCCCAAGTCGCACCCGACGAGGTGCGCGGGGCGTTGATGCGTTTGTAGCTGTTGACGGTCGGGTTGCAGATGGCCGCCAAAGCGCTGGCATGTTTCATGATGCCGCCGAGGAAGTTGCGGCCACGGTCTGACAGGCCGAGTTCCTTGCTATCATCAGAGAACACGTTCTTTTTGCCGTCCATATCCCAGACCGAGATATGGGCGTGGCAGCCGGAACCTGTCAGTCCTTTGAAGGGCTTGGGCATGAAGGTGCAGCGCAACCCGTGCTTTTCAGCCACCGATTTCATCATGAATTTGAAGAAGCTGTGCTTGTCGGCGGTTTGCAGAACGTCGTCGTATTTCCAGTTCATCTCATACTGGCCGGTCGCGTCTTCGTGGTCGTTCTGGTAGGCCTCCCAGCCGAGTTCCAGCATGTAATCGCAAACTTCGGCGATCACGTCATACTGGCGCATCATCGCTTGCTGATCGTAGCAGGGTTTTTCGGCGTTATCATAGGGATCGGCGATTTTATCGCCTTCGGGGGTCAGCAGGAAGAATTCAGGCTCGACCCCGGTTTTGACGCGCAGGCCCTCTTTCGCGGCCTCATCCACCAGTTTGCGCAGCACGTTGCGCGGGGCTTGGGCGACGGGTTTGCCCTCCATCACGCAGTTGGAGGCGAGCCATGCCACCTCTTTTTTCCACGGCAGTTGGGTGACTGAGGAGGCATCGGGCACAGCCATCATGTCGGGATGCGCGGCGGTGAGGTCAAGCCATGTGGCAAAGCCTGCAAAGCCCGCACCATCGACGGCCATGTCGTTGATCGCCTGCGCGGGCACCAGTTTGGCACGCTGCGCGCCGAACAGATCGGTGTAGCTGATCATGAAGTATTTCACGCTTTTTTCCTTGGCGTAAGCGGCTAGATCTTGGACCATTTGGTCTCTCCCTGTCGTCTTTAATTATGGTGCTGGTCTGATTGTTCAGGCCAGCCAATTCGTTAGAAGCCGTTTTTGCCGGGAATCCAGTTGGTGCCGGCCAAGGGAACGCCCGCCATGGCCGCGCCTTCAATGGTCAGCGCACACAGGTCTTCGGGTTCCAGATTGTGCAGGTGGTTCTTGCCACAGGCCCGCGCGATGGTTTGCGCCTCCAGCGTCATCACCTTGAGGTAGTTTTTCAGGCGACGCCCCCCGAGAATCGGATCAAAACGGTTGAAAAGTTCCGGGTCTTGCGTGGTGATGCCTGCGGGGTCTTTGCCCTCGTGCCAATCATCATAAGCGCCTGCGGTGGTGCCGAGTTTGTTGTATTCGGATTCCCATTTCGGATCGTTGTCACCCAAAGCGATCAGGGCGGCGGTGCCGATGGCGACCGCATCAGCGCCGAGCGCCATCGCCTTTGCCACGTCTGCTCCGGTGCGGATACCGCCCGACACGATCAGTTGCACTTTGCGGTGCATGCCGAGGTCTTGCAGCGCCTTCACCGCCAGCGGAATACAGGCGAGGATCGGCATGCCAACGTTCTCGATGAACACGTCTTGGGTGGCAGCCGTGCCGCCTTGCATGCCGTCGAGGACCACCACGTCAGCGCCTGCTTTGACGGCGAGGGCGGTGTCGTAATAGGGGCGCGCGCCGCCGATCTTGACGTAGATCGGCTTTTCCCAATCGGTGATCTCGCGGATCTCCATGATCTTTATTTCCAGATCATCGGGGCCGGTCCAGTCGGGGTGGCGGCAGGCAGAGCGTTGGTCGATGCCTTTGGGAAGGTTGCGCATTTTGGCAACCCGGTCAGAGATCTTTTGGCCCAGCAGCATACCGCCGCCGCCGGGTTTGGCACCTTGGCCGACGACGACTTCGATGGCGTCAGCGCGGCGCAGGTCGTCGGGGTTCATGCCGTAGCGGCTTGGCAGGTATTGGTAAACCAAGGTGTTGGAGTGGCCGCGTTCTTCCTCGGTCATGCCACCATCGCCGGTGGTGGTCGAGGTGCCAGCAGCGCTAGCTCCGCGACCCAAGGCTTCTTTCGCGGGGCCGGAAAGCGCGCCGAACGACATGCCTGCGATGGTGACGGGGATGTCGAGGTGGATCGGTTTTTTGGCAAAGCGGGTGCCGAGCCAGACGTCGGTGGCGCATTTCTCGCGGTAGCCTTCAAGCGGATAGCGGGAGATCGAGGCACCGAGGAACAGCAGGTCATCGAAATGCGGCAGTTTGCGTTTGGAACCGCCGCCGCGAATGTCGTAAATCCCGGTGGCTGCTGCGCGGCGGATTTCGGCGTTCACGTCGTTGGAATAGGTCCAGCTTTGCTTCGGCGGGGTATGGGGAAAATCGCTCATATAAGCCTCAGTACGACGACGCGTTGTCGATGTTGAATGTGTAGAGTTTGCGGGCGGAGCCGTAGCGTTTGAAATCTTCGGGCTTTGCGAGGTGGTCGGCTTCGCCGCGCTTCAGCAGGTCGGCGATGATGGCGAGGTGTTCGGGGCGCATTTCCTTTTCGATGCAGTCGGTGCCGAGGGACTTGACGGTGCCGCGCACGAACAGATGCGCCTCATAAAGTGAGTCGCCCAGCGCGTCGCCTGCATCCCCAAGCACAAGGATGTTGCCGGATTGCGCCATGAAGCACGACATGTGGCCGATGTTGCCATGCACGACGATGTCGATGCCCTTCATCGAGATGCCGCAGCGCGACGAGGCATTGCCTTTGATCACCAAGAGGCCGCCGCGACCGGTGGCACCTGCGTATTGCGAGGCGTCACCGTCGATGATCACGGTGCCGCTCATCATATTCTCGGCCACGCCGGGGCCAGCCGAGCCTTTGACTCGGATGGTGGCTTGTTTGTTCATCCCGGCGCAGTAGTAGCCTGTTGATCCGCGCACGGTGATGTCTATCGGGGCGTCAACGCCGACGGCAATCGCGTGGCTGCCCTTCGGGTTAACCACTTCCCATGCGGTCTGATTGGTCTGGCCTTTGAGGTTGTGAAGCGCTTGGTTCAGCGCGCGCAGGCCCTGCGCTTCAAGGTCGAAAGTCTGCATGTTCAGCGTTCCCAGAAGTAAACGGTGGCGGGCTCTGGCTCCCATACGCGGGCGGATTCGATGCCCGGCAGGTTGACGAGGGCGCGGTATTCGGACCCAAAAGCGACGTATTGGTCGGTTTCGGCCATCACGGCGGGTTTGCAGGCGATGGGATCACGCACCACGCCGAAGCCGTCTTTGGTGCCGACCACAAAGGTGAAGAAGCCGTCAAGATCGGTGAGGGTGGCTTCCAAAGCCTGACCCAAAGTCTCGCCCTGTTGCAGTTTGTGGCTGACAAAGGCCGCGCCAACTTCGGTGTCGTTTTCGGTCTCAAACGTCATGCCGAGACGTTTCAACTCGCGGCGCACGCCGTTATGGTTGGAAAGCGAGCCGTTGTGGACCAAGCACTGATCCGGCCCGGTCGAGAACGGATGCGCGCCCATAGTGGTCACAGCGGATTCGGTGGCCATGCGGGTGTGGCCGATGCCGTGGGTGCCGTGCATTTTGGCGACTTCAAAGCGGGCAGCCACGTCTTTTGGCAGGCCGACTTCCTTATAAATCTCAATGCCTTCGCCCGAGGACATGATCTTCATACCAGGGCGAATTTTCGCCAAGGCCGAACGCGCCGCATCCAACTGGCCTGCGGGGACTTCCAGCACCGCATGGCTGGATTTCACCAGCATCAGCACGGGCTGGCCCAGCGCCGCGCCCAGATCAGCGTCGAGATTTTTGAAATCAACTTCGGGCGTGGCGGACTGCACGGTCAGCTTGCCGTGGCCAATCTTGCCTTGGGAATAAATCGCGATTCCGGCGCTGTCGGGGCCGCGGTCGGTCATGGTGATCAGCATATCGGTCAGCATTGCGCCCAACTGAGGCTGTAATTTGGGGTCTTTCAGGAAAAGCCCGACGATTCCGCACATGGCGACGACTCCTTGTCGTGTGGATATGGCGTTACGCTATCACGGCAAAATATTTCGTCAACTGTGAAGAAACTTTTTTTCACCGTGGGTAATGATTTTCATTTTGCCTGCTTTCTCATCAAATGCTTTGACAGAATGTCGCAGGCAGTGTTTCCTGTCAGACAATAAAATTCACACAGAGAGATCAAGCGGGACGATAACCCGCTGCGACTGCCGCGCTATGGCCCTAGGCGCGGTCAGGTGGAGGGGGCCTTGGGAGGAAATCTTGTCTGATCTGAACACACGGATCGAGGCGATGCATCGAAGCGACACGCGGATTGCGTGGGCTTTTGTCATCGGCCTTTGGCTGGCGATTGGCTTTGTGGCCTATGGCACTTGGGATCTGGCACCCTCGGGGGCGGCTCGGGTGATGCTGCTGATCGGCGGGGCGCTGGTGCTGATCTATAACACGGCGGCGATCATGGCGATGCTGCGGCATTACCGCGAGGACCGCGACTTTATGTATGGCTTGGATATCCAGTTCATGGATGCGGCCCGTGCCGCGAAGGGGAAATAGATGGCACGCTATATTCCCCCCGTTCAAAGCAAGCTGGGTCAGGTGATCGACGTGATCGTGCTGGTGGTGCTGTCGGTTGGCGCGTTGTTCGTGCCGTTGTGGCTGGGGCTTGCAGGGTCGGCCAAGCTGCCGGTTCCGGTGGAAAATCCGACTTGGGAGAGTTTGGGGCAGAACCCGGTGATGGTGCAGCAGTGGAATAAACTGGGCTTTCCAGATGCGGCTTCGGCGCATGACATGATCACGGCGCGGTATGATTACAGTTTCAGCTGGGTCAGTTTGGCGGTGATGGTGATCGTGATCGTCGGCTATTTCGTGATGATGATCCGGTTTTCCGACATCGAATACCGCGAAGTGATCGCTGAGAAATTCGGTGAGAAATAGGGGGCGATGATGGATACCTGGAATTATATCGAATACGGCGCTTGGGCACTGTCCGCGCTGTTCGGGCTGTTGATCGTGATCGACTGGATCAAGATCGACACCACCTATTCGGAAGAAATGCTGACCTCGTCGCGCGAAGGCGTGTTGGAAGCGATGACCGAGAAACATAAGCTGGAGGGCTCAGATGGCACTGTCTGATACGGACGTTGACCACACCGCGCATGGTCAGTCGATGGGTCTGCTACGGGTGCTGGGGCCTGCGCATGTCTGGGCGCTTGGCGTCGGCATCGTTCTGGTCGGCGAGTATATGGGCTGGAACTTTGCGGTGGGTAAGGGCGGGGCTTATGCAGCGCTGATTGCTTGCTGGTTTGCGGGGATCTTGTATTCTTGCGTGGCGATGATTGACTCGGAAGTGACTTCGACGGTGGCCGCAGCTGGCGGGCAGTATACCCAAGCCAAGCACATCATCGGGCCGCTGATGGCGTTTAACGTCGGGCTGTATCTGGTGTTCGCCTACACGATGCTGGAGGCGGGCAATGCGATCACTTTGGGCTTCCTTGTGGATACCGTGGCGGGGATGACGGGGCATCAGGGTGGCTTGGATCAACGGCCGTTCATCGTGCTTGCGATCATGTTTCTGGCATGGTTGAACTATCGCGGGGTGTTGGCGACTTTGACGTTCAACCTTGTGATCACCGCGATTGCCTTTGTGGCGATCATCACGATTTTCCTCGCCACCTCGCCATTGTTGGGGGCTGGCGAGTTGCTGCACAAGGATCTGATGAGCGGTCAGGCGTCTTTGCCTTATGGCTGGTTGGGGATCTTGGCGGCGATGCATTTCGGGCTGTGGTATTATCTCGGGATTGAAGGCACGACGCAGGCGGCAGAGGAAGTGCGCTCACCGGCGCGGTCTTTGCCGTTTGGCACCTTGGCCGGGATCATGACGCTGCTGATTGCCGCGACTTTGACTTGGTATGTCTGCGCGGGGCTGATGCCTTGGGAATATTTGGGCGACGGGGTGAATGGGGCGGTGGCACCCTTGTTCTCGGCAGCGCAGATCACAGGGTCTTCGGCACTGGTTTGGTTGCTGGGGATCGGCACATTGTTTGCGACTTTGGCATCGGCGAATGGTTGTATCAATGATGCCTCGCGCGCGTGGTTCTCGATGGGGCGGGATCATTATCTGCCTGCGTGGTTTGGCGCGGTGCATCCGGTGTATCGCACCCCCTACCGCGCGATCATCTTTCTGGTGCCGATTGCGCTGATTTTTGCTTTGGGCGCGCCTTTGGATCAGGTGATCACGTTCTCAATCCTGTCGGGGTTGCTGGGCTACACGTTCATGCCGATCAACATGATCATGTTCCGCAAGAAATGGCCTTTGGACACCATCAAGCGCGGCTATGAGCATCCGTTGCACCCACTGCCTGCAATCTCACTGATGGCTTTGTGTTCGGTGACTTATTTCGCGGTGTTCTTGGGCTATGGCACCCAGCTGATTGCGATGATTGGGTTTTATATCGTGGTCAGCCTGTGGTTCCACTTCTGGCGCTATCGCTTTGTGAAGCGCGCCGATCAGTTCACCATGCCGTGGCCACGTCCGCGCGGGTATTGAGACAGCTTCCGGCCCGCCTTGAACGGCGGGCCGGATCATTTTTGGGATATGGTATGAAATTTCTGATCTGGGCTTTGGTGATTGCGATCGGCTGCGGCATCGCTGTGCGATTGCGGGGACAGAGCGCCAAGCGGTTTGCCGTGCGCGGGCGGTATTTCGCAGCGGTTGAGAAGCTGTTTGCGGCCCCGATTGTCGCGCTTGCCCCGACCGGATTTCCTCGGCTGTCGGGACACTATCAAGACGCGCTGTTTGATCTGCAAGTGGTGCCGGATACGCTGACCTACCGCAAACTGCCCGCGCTTTGGCTGCTGGTGACGCTGGCCGAACCCACCCCTGCCCGCGCGACGCTGGATGTGATGCTGCGCCCGCGTGGGGTCGAGCCGTTCAGCAACTTCCGCGATTTGGCGGTGCAGATCGCCACGCCTGCGGGATTTCCCGAAGATTGCGCCATTCGCAGCGATGCGCCGGAGGCTGCTGTGCCTGCCGCGTTGGTGCTGAAACATCTGGCCGGGCTGGATGCGGATTTGCTGAAAGAGCTGGTGATCTCGCCCAAAGGTCTGCGCCTTGTCTGGCTGGCCGAGGAAGCCGACCGCACGCGGTATCTGGCGTTTCGCGACTCGGAGATGGGGAAAACTCCGCTGGCCCCTGCCCGGCTGGAACCTTTGCTGAACGCCCTGCTGGCGTTGCGGGATGATTTGAAGGAATTGCCATGAGCCAGCCGCTGAATCCCCGTCTGGTCCTGCTGGCCGCGACGATCCTGCCGGGATCGGGCCAAGTGCTGAACCGTCAGCCGATCCGGGGGCTGACCTTTGTGTTCTTCATCATCTTGCTTGGCGCGTTCACCCTGAAAACCGCAAGCCCCGACGTATCACTGGTCGGCAAACTTGCGGGTGGTTTGTTCGCTTGGGCGTTGGCGATGATGGACGCGTACAAAACCGCGCGGGTGCGATTCGAGGTTTGGCGGCACGGCAAAGGCCGTTGATCGCCCGATTTTGCGGCAGAACCGGTGTGGGAGACTCGGAAAATCAAATCCACATTAGATCAAAAGTTAAAAATTATTCCTCGCAGGTGAAAAATCGCTTTGCGCTTGGCCTGCTCCGCTTCAATGTGTCGCAATCGAAACCAGACGTTCTGGCTCAACCAAACGACCCGACCATCGCAAGGCCGGGCGGCAACAGGGACAAAGGAACACTTGATGTCTACAGAAAGTAAAGCGGGCGATCTGCATCGCACGCTGAATTGGAAGGGCGCCTTCTGGGTCGCCGCAGGGGTGCCGCCCCTCGTGCTGTTTTCCATCGGCGGCATCGCGGGGGTGGCGGGGCAAGCTGCCTTCGTGGTGTGGATGCTGTCGATGATCATGGGCTTTTCGCAAAGCTTCACCTATGCCGAAATGGCGGGGATGTTCGGCAATAAGTCGGGCGGGACAAGCGTGTATGGTGCGACCGCTTGGCTGCGCTATTCCAAGCTGATCGCGCCGTTGTCGGTATGGTGCAACTGGTTCGCATGGTCGCCGGTGCTGTCGCTGGGTTGCGCCATCGCGGCGGGCTATATCCTGAACGCTTTGTTCCCGATCCCGCTTGATAGCGCGCCGCAAGTCGTCGCATGGGTCGCGGCGCATCTGGCGGATTACACTGCGGCCACGCCCGCAGTCGTCGATTACATTACGGCCAACGCAGGCACCACGCCCGAGGCCGCGATGCAAGCCGTGGCTTCCGCCGATGGAATCACCGCGCTGACCCCCGCCTTCCGGGTGTGGGAGGCTTATGCGCTGAACGTCCCCGGTCTGGGCACGCTGCACTTCAACTCTACCTTCGTGATCGGTGTCGTGCTGATGCTGATCATGCTGGCGATCCAGCATCGCGGCATTGCCACCACGGCAAGCGCGCAAAAGGTGCTGGCGGTGGTGGTGCTGGTGCCCTTGCTGCTGGTTGGCCTGATCCCGATCATCACTGGCGAGATCAACACGATGAACGTCACTGGCATTGTGCCGCCAACCTCCAGCTATTCCGGGGTGAATGGTGAGTGGAATGTCGGCGGCTGGACGCTGTTTCTGGGCGGTATGTATATCGCGGCGTGGTCGACCTACGGCTTTGAAACCGCAGTGTGCTACACCGCCGAGTTGAAAGACCCCAAGCGCGATACGTTCCGCGCGATCTTCTACTCGGGGCTTTTGTGCATCGTGTTCTTCTTCCTGATCCCGTTCTCGTTCCAAGGTGTTTACGGCCTGAGCGGCATGTTGACCCCCGGCGTGATCGACGGCACCGGGGTGGCAGAAGCTTTGGGCGCGATGGTGGGCAGCAATCCGATCTTCATCCAGATCTTCGTGATCCTGATGATCCTCGCGCTGTTTCTGGCGATCATGACGGCGATGGCGGGGTCTTCACGCACCTTGTATCAAGGCTCGCGTGATGGCTGGCTGCCGAAATATCTGAGCAAAACCAACAGCCACGGTGCGCCTGTCGGGGCGATGTGGACCGACTTTGGCTTTAACGTCATCCTGCTGGCTTTGGCTTCGGACATCGGCGGCTATTTCTATGTGCTGGCGATTTCCAACGTTGGCTACATCATCTTCAACTTCCTGAACCTGAATGCGGGATGGATTCACCGCATTGACTCAGGGCACCTGAACCGCCCGTGGAAAGCCCCAAACTGGCTGATCGGGGTCAACACCGTGCTGGCGTTCGTCAACGCGCTTTTCCTTGGCGCAGGCGCGAAGGTCTGGGGCTATGAGAACGCCTTGTGGTCGGGTCTGGTGTTTGCCGCCTTCATCCTGCCGGTGTTCTGGTTCCGCCACTATGTTCAGGACAAGGGCCATTTCCCGAAGGAAGCGATGGAGGATCTGGGCCTGACCGATCACGGCGATCTGGGGCCAAGGAAGGCCGGGATGCTGCCCTATCTGGCGCTGGTTGCCGGGGCTGCGGTGGTGCTGTGGTCGAACTGGTTCTTCGTGCTGCCAGTCGCCGCCTGAACCGTCGCGGCCTGAACCGTCACGGCACGAATCATCACAGACTGAACTGCTGCTAAATTGTGCAAACGGGCGGTCTTCGGGCCGCCCGTTTGTATTTCTGGGCCGGTGCGCAAGAAAACGTCAAAAAACTTCCCTGACAGGAAATAATTTTGCACAACAAGGTTGATTTTAACAAAACCCGGTCGCAGACTGTTGCCAGCAAACAAAACCGCTCTAGGGGGGCTACATGACAAATTCCTGGCGATTCTCGACGCTCGCAGACCGTCACCGCGCTTTGGGGTCCAATCTGGAAGACTGGTCGGGCATGGGCACGGCTTGGTCCTATGAGGCGGGCGACCCGGATGCCGAATATATGGCGATCCGCACCAAGGCCGGGTTGATGGATGTGTCGGGGCTGAAGAAGGTGCATATCGTAGGACACGGCGCGTCGCATGTGATCGAGCGTGCCACGACGCGGAATATGGAAAAGCTGATGCCGGGGCGCTCGGTTTACGCCGCGATGCTTAATGATGCAGGCAAGTTCGTTGATGACTGCGTGATCTACCGCACCGGGCCGAATGCGTTCATGGTGGTGCATGGCTCAGGGGCTGGCTTTGAGCAGTTGACGATGGCGGCAGCGGGCCGCGATGTTTCGGTGCGGTTTGACGACAACCTGCATGATCTGTCGCTGCAAGGGCCGCTGGCGGTGGATTATCTTGCACAGCATGTGCCGGGCATCCGCGACCTCGCGTATTTCTCGCAGATGCAGACCTCGCTGTTCGGCAAGCCCGTGATGATCTCGCGCACCGGCTATACCGGAGAGCGCGGCTATGAGATTTTCTGTCGTGGCCAGGATGCGCCGATGATCTGGGACTGGATCTTGGCGGAAGGCGCTGCGATGGGGATTATCCCCTGCCGCTTCACCACTTTGGATATGCTGCGGACAGAGTCCTATCTGTTGTTCTTCCCATTCGACAATTCGGAAATGTATCCGTTCGAGAGTGAAGGCCCCGGCGATACGCTATGGGAACTAGGCCTCGATTTCACCGTGTCTCCGGGCAAGGTCGGCTTTCGGGGAGCAGAGGAGCACCACCGTCTGAAGGGCCGCGAGCGTTTCAAAATCTGGGGTCTGAAGTTGGAAGGCAAGAATGCTCCGGGTAATGGCGCGCCAGTGTTCAAGAATGGCACAAAGATCGGCGTGGTGACGCAAGCGATGTATTCACCGCTGAACGAGTGGACCATCGCCATCGCCCGCCTGCCCACAGATTGCGCCAACAACGGCACCAAACTGGTGGTGAACTGCGAAACGCATGGCGAGATCGCGGCAACCACCCATGCCATGCCATTCTTTGATATCGAGAAAAAGCGGCGGACGGCGAAGGGCTAGGGCTTTCAGACTGGCTTAAATACTCCCGCCGGAGGCACCCGGTTTATACGTCGGATGCCTCCGGCGGGGATATTTAGGAACAGATGAACTGCAAAGAATGTTCAGGGATTGACGTGACGATGACAAAGACGGTGTTTGAGCCTGCCATCCCCAGCCGCCCGGTTTACGGCGTGCTTATCCCCGGCGTGGGATCGGCGCATCTGTTTGTGGCTGATGGTGAAGGCGCGGATGCAATTTGCGATTTGTTTGCGAAAGCCGAGGCGCAGGAAATGAAAACTGCCAGCCGTATCATCTATGTTCCCGGCGCGAATGGCTGCGACAAGTCGGTGGATTTGCAGGTTTTGGGCGCAGCACAGTTTCATCGCAGCCCCAGTTTTGCCTCCGCCCAGTCGCGGTTGGCCAAGGTGTTGACCGATGCGCATATGGGATTGCAGGTTTATGCGGCAGGCACCGAAGGGCTGATGGCGCAGGTGGCGGCACTCGCGCAGGCGGCGGGTCTGCCCTATGAGGCCGTGCAGATGGAGCATCGCGGCAGTCTCGCGCGCCGGGTGCAGTGCGTGCATTGTAAGGGCGTCACCGAGAATGTGACGCTGGACCCGTTTCAATGCAGCCATTGCGGCTTGAGCCTGTTCGTGCGCGACCATTTCTCGCGCCGTCTGGCGGCGTTTCAGGGCGTGAATATTGATGCGGAAGACCCTGGGCAAGTTCCTCCTGCGGTGGAGCGGTTCAAATGAGTGTGGGCGCGCCAAAAATCCCGGTTGTTGTGGCCGGGGTGGTTGAGGTCAACGCACTGATCAAACGCTTCCGCTTTCAGCGCCGCGACGGCGCTGCGATGCCGGTGTTCTCAGGCGGATCGCATGTGGTGGTCGAGATGGACGATCACGGCACCCGGCGGATGAATCCCTATTCGCTGATGAGCCATCCTGCCGACACCATGGGCTATGAGATCTCGGTGCGCCGGGATGACGTGGGGCGCGGTGGCTCGCTATATATGCACAATCATGTTCGCCCCGGCATGGAGATGGTGCTGAGCCAGCCGGTTAACCTGTTCCCGCTGGATGCGCGCGCAAAGAAGCATCTGATGATCGCGGGCGGCATTGGCATCACGCCGTTTGTCGCGCAAATGGCGCAGCTGCAAGCGATGGGCGGCCGGTTTGAGTTGCATTATTCGGTGCGTTCGCCTGTGCTGGGGGCCTATGTCGGGCATTTGCACGAACAGTATGGCAGCCGGGTGCATGTTTATTATGATGAGCTTAAACAGCAGATTGATCTGAAAACCCTGCTGAAATCGCAACCGCTTGGCAGCCATATCTATGTCTGCGGGCCGAAGGGCATGATCGCTTGGGTCCATGCTACCGCTAAAGCGATGGGCTGGCCGGATCGCGCGGTGCATTCGGAAGAATTCCTCGCCCCCCCGGTTGGCATTGCCTTTGAGGTGCAACTGGCGGCCTCGGGCAGAAGCATCACCGTGCAGCCGAACCAATCGCTGCTGGAGGCGATTGAGGCGGCGGGGGTGGAAGCGCCCTACCTGTGCCGGGGTGGCGCTTGTGGGCAATGTGAGACCGACGTTTTGCGCTGTGACGGCCATATCGAGCATAACGACCACTGGCTGACCGACGCGCAAAAAGCCAGCCATACCAAGATCATGCCATGCGTATCGCGGTTTCGGGGCGCTGCCCTGATCCTCGACCGATAAGGGGGAGCCTCATGTCACTGGATTTCAACGACGAAACCTTTCGGGGCGACTATACATTCAAGAATTCGGCGAAAGCCATAAAGCGGTTTCCGTTCCCGTTCCCCGAAGACAGCTACATGTATTCGGTGAATATGGAACCGCATGTGCCGGGCGCTGTGGGATCGGTGTTCGAGTATATGTTCGATGTGGACGAGCATTATGTGGCCGAGATGCGCGACCGCGCGCAGGTTTTGGCCGACGATCCTTTGCGCTGCCAGTCGTTGCCGCATATGGAACTGGCGGGTTGGGATTTGCTGGAACTGATCATGGAGAGCAAGGCGCGGGATTATCCGCACTGGTTTTCACTGACCAAGGACGGCAACCAGTGGCACTGGATCAACCGGCCGTTGCAGATCGAGCAAAAGTTCACCTTCATGGATGCCTCCACCCTGCCTTACGGGCCGATGGAATACATCACACGGCAGACTCAGGGCGATTTTACCCTGCAAGATCAGCGCGATGACGATCTGTGGATCGAGGCCGGCATGGTGACAACCCAAGCCGACTGGTCACTCGATTTCGACATCGGCATGAGCTTCAAGCAATGGCACGCCCCGGTGCCATTGGCGCATCAGATGCATATCTTTGACCGTGCGCTGAAGTTCCTGCTGAAGCTGCAATATGGAGCACCCGTGCGGCGATTCAACTGGACGATGACGGTCGATTCGTTGCTGGATACTTCACCGGAGAATTACCCGAAATGGGGGCCGTCGAAAACCACCATGACGCCGGACAGCATCGGCCACCGCCAGCATTTGCGGGTGGAGTTGCAGACATTACACCGCTTGCCGAGATCAAACGCCATCGTGTTCCCGATCCGCTGCTATCTGATCCGGTTTGAGGAATTGGTGACGGTGCCGAAACGGGCGCGGCGACTGCACCGCGTGGTGCGGGATATTCCCGATGAACTGGCGACCTATAAGGGGTTTCTGCGCAACAAGCCGCTGATGCTGGACTATCTCGCGCAGTTTGACGACGGCACGCCCACCTCGCCGGGGTTTGGCGCAGAATAGCCCGTCTACGCCTGCTTGTAGGAAATAACCGACAGATAGCGGGCCGGAAGTTTTACCAGAATCTCTGGCCCGTGTTGGGCGTCGGCGTCGAAGAACAGACTATCGCCCGGTTTCAAATGGAAAAGCTGATCGCCATGACGATATTCGACCTCACCCTCAAGCATGTAGAGCAACTCGATGCCGTCGTGCTGGAAGGCCGGGAACACGTCGGATTCGGTGGTCAAGGTGATCAGATAGGGCTCTACCAGCACGCCGGAATCGTTCGATCCGATATGGCCGAGCAGGTGGTATTGATGGCCCGCGCGGGTGCCGCGCCGCTCGATTTCAATATGGTCGCCGGCCTTGACGTGCTGCACCTCGCGGCGTTCCTCGAAACCACGAAAGAACGAGGTGACCGGAGTGGAAAACGCGTGTGACAGGATTTGCAGCGTGGTCAGCGAGGGCGAGGTGATGCCGTTTTCAATCTTCGACAGCATGCCGATCGACAGCCCGGTGACACCTGCAAGGTCGGCCACCGTCATGCCTTGGGCGCGGCGAAATGCGCGGACAGAACGACCAATCGCCATCTCCAGATTGCGCTCGGACAATTCGCGGACCCGGTGCGGGTCTTGGTCGAAGGCCGGTTTGGCGCGCGGAAGGTTGGGTTCGTCGGTGTCGATATCCATTGGTTGCGCTCTTTGTGGCAGGGCTACCCTTGTTTACTACCGTGAAACACAATCTCACTCAACAGAAAATCTCCCCGTATGAACATCCACCGAGATACCGCGGCGACTTTGGGGTTTTTGCTGTTCCCCGGCTTTCCGATGGCCTGCTTGACCTCGGCGATTGAACCGCTTCGGGCGGCGAATGAAATCACTGGGCGGAAAGAATTTGCCTGGAAGCTGATTGGTGAAGCAGCCAGCCCGATCCGGTCCAGCGCCGAGGTGCGGTTTGACCCGGATGTGTGCTTAGGGGATGCGGTGGGGCTGGACTATCTGTTTTTCCTGTCGGCCCCGACCTCGCAATTTCAAAACCCCAAGCGCGGCAATGCGCAGGTGCGTTGGCTGGATCGCTCTGGCGTGGTCTTGGGCGGGTTTTCCGGCGGGATTTTTCCGCTGGTGCGCTCGGGCGTGATGGAGCGGCATGCGGTGTCGGTGCATTGGTGCTATGAGGCAGCGTTCAAGGGCGAATTCCCCGAGATGCAGGCGTCGCAGGCAGTGATCTTGCGGGATCGGCGGCGCTATACGGCGTCGGGCGCGGGGGCAGTGTTCGATCTGATGCTGCGGCTGATCGAGGAGCGGTTGGGGCGCGACACGATGACCGAAGTGGCCTGCTGGTTTCAGCATCCGTTCGTGCGCACCGAGGATGCGGCGCAGAAGGTGCCGGTGCAAAAGCAGGGCGGGACGGATGATATGCTGCCCGACACCGTGCGCGCGGCGATTGCGATCTTTGGCGAGAATATCGAAGACCCGTTGCAGATCGCCGATGTGGCGGAAGCCTTGGCTATGTCAGAGCGGCATCTGGAGCGCTGTTTCAAACAGGCAACCGGGCAAAGCCCGCTGAAATACTACCGCCTGATGCGGCTGCGCAAAGCCCGCCAGCGGGTGCTGTATTCGACGCAAAGCATCCGCGAGATCGCGCAATCGGTGGGCTATGCCAGTTCCACCCCGATGACCAAGCATTACGCCGAGGCGTTCGGGGTCAATCCGAATGACGAACGCCGTAGGTTGGTGGGGTTGCGGGGCTTGGCCGGGGCGATGCCGCCGCATGATTAGGGCGCGCGTTTTGCATAAAGGCCGGGGGTTTCACACCCCCGGACCCCTGTGGGATATTTAGGAACAGATGAAATTATAGGAGCGCTTTTGCCGCTGTTGTGAGCGCATGGTGCAGGCTGTGGGCTGATGAGCGCGGGCCGAGGATCGTCACTTCGGTTTCGCTGCGGCGGATGACGTAGCAGCCGAGATGGTCGATCACGGTGCGGGTGGCGGCCCCTACCCCGGCGCGGCGAAGGTCGTGGTTGCACAGGCGTTCGAACAACGCAGGCAGATCGCTGGCGGTGATGTCAAAGCGCACCCAAGCGTCGGTTTGTTCGGTGATCGAAGCTGCCTCGCCGAAGATCGGTTTCAGCTGTGCTGTGATGTCTTCATGCGTGATGAAGGCGGCCTCGATCATCCATTGCGCGGGGCCAAGCCAGATTGCGGCGTAGAGGGTGGCGGACAGGCTGCGACCGGGGCCGGGCAGCGGGATGCCTGCGGCTGCCGCGGCGCTTGCCACTTCGGCCTCGCGGCCAAGCCGGGAGGCGAGCGAGGCGAGGGCTGTGCCGGTATTCTCGGTGATTGTGACCGCGCCGATGGTTTCGGTGATCGGTGTGTCATGGCCCAAGGGTGTGAGGGATTTCAACGGATTAGCCACGAAGACGCTCCCCTTCCGGGTCAAAGAAATGCGGGCTGACGATTTCAACCTCGACATCGGTGTTCGCCAGCAGGTTGACACTGCGCAACCGCTCGCCTTTGCGGTTATCGCCGGATTTCAGATAGCCGAGGCCAATGGAATGGCCCAAGTGCGGCGAATAGACCACCGAGGTCAGCCAGCCGCCATCATTCGCGGCCAGTGCTTCGGCACCTTTGGCGAGGAAATGCGCACCTGCGGTGAGCGGTTGCGCCGGATCGACGGGCTTGACGCCAACCAAACGATAGCCGTTCGGCGCGGTCATGCCTTCGCGCTGGCTTAGCACCATGCCGATGCTGTCTTTCTTGCGCGACACCATTTTTCCAAGGCCCATGTTCAGGGCAGAGGATTGGCCGTTCAGCTCATTGCCCGCAACATGGCCCTTTTCCACCCGCATCACGCCCAGCGCTTCGGTGCCGTAAACCACCGCGTCAAATTCACGCCCAGCCTCAACCAAGGCCCGGATCATCGCGTCGCCGTAGCGGGTCGGCACCGCGATTTCATAGGCGAGTTCGCCCGAAAAGCTGATGCGGAACAGCCGTGCGCGGGTGCCTTGCACGGTGATCGCACCGCAGGCCATATAGGGGAAAGCCGCGTTGGAAATATCCTGATCGACCAGTTTCTCCAGCAGTTTGCGCGCGTTGGGGCCAGCCACAGAATACTGCGCCCAAGCCTCGGTGGTTGAGATCAGTTGCACATCCAGATCGGGCCACAACACCTGACGGCAGTATTCCAGATGGCGAAACACCGGCACCGCATTGGCGGTGGTGGTGGTCATCACATATTCGTTTTGCCCCAACCGCGCCGTGGTGCCATCGTCCATCACCATGCCATCTTCGCGCAGCATCAAGCCGTAGCGGACCTTGCCAACGGCCAGACTGCCGAAGGTGTTGGCATAGACGCGATCCAAGAAAAGCCCCGCATCGGTGCCTTGGATGTCGATCTTGCCAAGCGTGGTCACATCGCAAATCCCGGCGGATTTACGGGTTTGCAGCACTTCCCGGTCCACCGATTGCCGCCATGTCGTCTCGCCCGCGCGGGGCAGCCATTGCGTGCGCAGCCAGTAGCCGACCTCGACAAACACCGCGCCCTGTTCGGCGGCCCATTTGTGGCTGGGGGTTTGCCGAGTGGGTTTGAAATCATGGCCGCGTGCGCGCCCTCCGAGTGCGCCCATCGCGACGGGCGTGTAAGGCGGGCGGTAGATCGTGGTGCCGGTCTCGGGGATGGTCTTGCCGGTCAGCTCCGCCATGATTGCAAGGCCTAACACATTGCCGGTCTTGCCTTGATCGGTGGCCATACCAAGCGTGGTGTAGCGTTTCAGATGTTCGACCGAGATGAAGCCTTCCTGCTTTGCCAGCTTCACATCCTTGACCGTCACATCGTTCTGCTGATCAACCCAAGCGCGGCCTTTACCGGACTGGACATACCATGCGGGGGTCAGGTTCAGCGGGGCGTCTTCGGCCTTTGGCGCATCGGCGCTGGCTTTGATACCAAGCTCGGCGAGAGCGGACACGGCTTGCGCGGCCCCGGTGGTCAGGGCGGCATGGGTGGACATGGCACCCGCCGCCGCACCCGCACAGGACAGGCCCGCGATGCTTTCCGGCGCGGGGATGAAGGCGGCGATTTGGTCATCCCAGACCGGGCGGCCCCGGTGGTTTGAGGCGATGTTGAGGTTCGGGTTCCAGCCGCCCGAGACGCCGAGGGCGCTGACTTGCAGGGTTTCGGTTTGACCATTGGCGCGACGGATGGTGATAGATTTCAGACCTAAGCGGCCTGCGGAATCAATCACTTCATCGCCTTTGCGGGCGTCAATCAGCGTGACGCTCAGGCCTTTGGCTTTCAGGTCGGCGACGGTACGCAAGCCGTCGTCGTTGTTGGTGAACACGGCGACCTTTTCACCCACAGCCACGCCCCAGCGGTTGGCATAGGCACGCAAGGCACCCGCGAGCATGATGCCGGGACGGTCGTTGTTTTCAAACGCAATCGGGCGCTCGGTGGCACCAGCCGCGAGGATGGTGCGGGCGGTATAGATCCGCCACAGGATTTGGCGGGGTTGGCCGGGGAGGGGTTCGGCAAGGTGATCCGAGACACGCTCGACTGCACCATAGATGCCGTGATCAAACGCGCCCATGACGGTGGTGCGCGGCATCAGGCGGACGTTGGGCATTGTGCCGAGTTCAAGCACGGTTTTGGCCGCCCAATCGGCCCCTGCGGCACCGCCCACTTCGAGCGTTTCAGCGTTCAGACGGCCTCCCATGCGGAAGTCTTCATCGGCAAGGATCACCCGCGCCCCTGCCCTGCCCGCGGTCAAAGCAGCGGACAGACCAGCAGGCCCCGCGCCGATGATCAGCAGATCGCAGTGCAGGAAACCCTTGTCATAGGTGTCGGGGTCGTCTTGTTTCGACAGTGACCCAAGCCCTGCGGCGCGGCGGATGATCGGTTCGTAGATTTTCTCCCAGAACGCCGCGGGCCACATGAAGGTTTTGTAATAGAAGCCTGCCGCGAAGAACGGCGACAACCGATCATTGATCGCCATCGCGTCAAATTTCAGACTGGGCCAGCGGTTTTGGCTTTGAGCGCCGAGGCCATCGAACAACTCAATCACCGTCGCCCGCGTGTTAGGCTCTTGCCGCGCGCCGGTACGCAACTCGACAATCGCGTTGGGTTCTTCCGAGCCTGCCGAGATCACCCCGCGCGGGCGATGGTATTTGAAGCTGCGGCCCATCAGGCGGACGTTATTTGCGAGCAGGGCCGAGGCGAGGGTATCGCCCGGGTGGCCAGTATAGCTGACGCCATCAAAGCTGAAACGCAGGCTTTTGCTGCGGTCGATCTGACCGCCGGAAATACGGCTCATTTACTGCGCCCCTCGGCTCGGGCCACATCGCGGGCCATCTCGACTGCGGTAATTTCGTGTGTGACGGTGTTGCGGGTGACGACCAGCCAGCTGCGGTCGCCCTGCTCGTGATACCAAAGCTCGCGATGTGTCCCTGCTGGGTTGTCACGCAAGTATGTGTAATCGACGAACTTACCTAAAGCGCCCTCGGTCATGCCATCGGGGCGGTGCATCAGGGCGGCATCGCCGAGGTAGATAAATTCCTGGCTGTCGCGGGGCCCGAGCAGGGGGTGATTGATGATCATGCGAAATATCCTTTTCGGGTCCGCTCATCCGGCCTTGCAGCCGTCTTCGCTGGAAAAGCGAGGAGCGTGGCGCAGCGAGCGATGAGCGTATGGCGGCAAGACAACATCACGGCCTCAATGCAAATTCGGCTGGGCGCCCTGGCCCTTTTCGTCGATCATCAGGCCCTTGGCGAAACGATCAAAGCGGTAGGCGGTGGCGGTGGCGTGCGGCATGTCTTTGGCCAGCAGATGCGCAAACACAAAGCCGCTGGCGGGCGTCGCCTTGAAGCCGCCATAGCACCAGCCACCGTTGAAATAGAGCCCGTCGATATGGGTCTTGTCGATGATCGGGCTGCCGTCCATCGACATATCCATGATCCCGCCCCACATCCGCAGCAACCGCGCGCGGCCAATCATCGGCATCAGGCTCATGCCACCTTCCGCCACATCCTCGACCACCGGCAGGTTGCCGCGTTGGGCGTAGCTGTTGTATCCGTCAATATCGCCGCCAAACACCAGACCGCCTTTGTCAGATTGGCTGACGTAGAAATGCCCGGCGCCATAGGTGATCACACCGTCAATCAGCGGCTTTAAGCCTTCGGAGACAAAGGCTTGCAGCACATGGCTTTCCATCGGCAGGCGCATCCCCGCTCCGGCCATCACTTTTGACGACGACCCCGCCACCGCCACGCCAACCTTTTTCGCGCCAATGAACCCGCGTGAGGTTTCGACCCCCAGCACCCGACCACTCTCGATCCGCATCCCCAAAACCTCGCAGTTCTGGATGATATCAACGCCCCGGCTGTCCGCGCCGCGCGCATAGCCCCAAGCCACCGCGTCATGCCGCACCGTGCCGCCCCGCCGCTGCATCAAAGCACCCTTGATCGGGAAGCGGGCGTTCTCAAAATTCAGGAACGGATACATCGCCCGCACCTGATCCTTGTTCAAAAGCTCGGCATCTGCGCCATGCATGATCATCGCATTGCCGCGCCGGGTTGCCGCATCGCGCTGCGCATCGGTGTGAAACAGGTTGATGATACCGCGCTGCGACACCATGGCGTTGTAGTTGAAGTCCTGCTCCAACCCCTCCCACAGCTTCATCGAAAATTCATAGAACGGCTCATTGCCATCGAGCAGATAGTTGGACCGCACAATCGTGGTATTGCGCCCAACGTTGCCGCCGCCGATCCAGCCCTTTTCCAGCACCGCAATCCGCGCCTGTTTGAATTCTTTCGCCAGATAATAGGCGGTCGCCAGCCCGTGCCCGCCGCCACCGACGATGATATAGTCGTAAGCCGCTTGCGGGGCCGGGTCGCGCCACGCCGGTTTCCAGCCCTTATGCCCGGTCAAAGCCTCGGCAATCACCCTAAAACCCGAATAGCGCATCTGGTGTTCCTATGTCTTCCTTGCCTCCAATATGGTGCAGGCGAAGCCTGTCTGTGCTTTCATTCCCGACAAGCAATCTTTCATTTCAGACAAGCCCCAAGACGGCGATGCCTGCAAACACCACCATAGCGCCCAAGGCTTGCACCTTGGTCAGCGGCTCATGCAAGAACCGCCACGCCAGCAGAATTGTCACCAATCCAAAGCAGGACGAGGCCACCGACGCGAATTCGGGCCGCGCAAAACCGCCTGCCATCGTGACCGCCACCATGCCGCCGACATCCAAAGCTCCCATCATCAAAAGCGTCGGCCAGATTGCCAAAGCAGGTTTCAGATCAATGCGTTGCGCAACGACCCACACCAAGACACCGATGAAGCCCGCACACCGGGCAATCAGCGTAACCGGCAGATCAGCCGCCATCTCGGCGGCCTGATGCAGCAATTCAAAACTGACAGCAAAGCCAAGCGCCGCGATGATCGACCATAGGATAGCCGCGCGGGCGGTGCCCTTGGTCTCGCTGTTTTCGCCCTGCGCCACTACGGCAATCCCCGCCAAAACCGCTAATGATGCCAACCAAACCACCGGACCCGCCGCTTGCCCGCGCGCGACTGCAAACCCAACCGACAGCAGCGGAAAGGCCCCGCAAATCGGTGCCACCAACCGCACCGGTCCGATGATGAAAGCACGATACAGCGCATAGACGCCCAAAGCGTAGATCAGACCCGCGAAGCCACAAAACCCCAGCAGCGCGGGTGTGAAATCGCGCCATCCGTCTGACGAGGCGGCAAGCGGTGCCAGCAAAACCGCGCCAAACCCCAGCACAACCAGATACAGCGCTGCCGCGTCGGTGCGTGCCGCCACACGGCGGATGGTGAAATCGTGCAAGCCCCACAGAACTGCCGCCAAAAGCCCCAACATCAGTGATTGCACTTTTCCCTCCGGTTTTGTGGCATGCTAGCCGTGTAAATCACTTGCGCAAATCCCGCGCCGCGATATTCTTCAAAAGAAACAAATTTGCCGTATATGCAAAAGTGAGGCTCTGATGCTCGACTCATATCCGACAGTCCGCCCCGGCCCACCGCGCCCCAGCCAGATTCTGACGCCTGAACCTTTCGGCGCGAGATCGGGGCTTGAGCGATTTACGGTGCCCGGTGGTGGCGCTTGGCTGATCGCCTTGGGCGCGGGCGATCAGGTGCGCGTGGTGAACCTTGAGGGCGGCCAGCGCTGCGAATTGATCGCGGCGGATGATCAGGGGCGGGTTGATCCGGGGGTTCTGGGGGTCAGTGGCAATTCCGATGCGGCGGGACTGAAGGCGCTGCTGTCTGACGCCCGCGCGCCAGGTCTGGCCGGGCTGCGACTGGGTATTGAGCGGCGCGGCATTAACCTTTCAGCGGCACAGGCTGTGGCATGTTTTGGCGAAACCTCGCCTGCGGGGGATGAGCAAAGCTTTACCGCCAGCCGTGACGGCGTACTGATCATCGCCGCCCCCGGCAGCGCAATGATCCCTGCGGCGCAGGACACTTTGACGCCGATTGGGGTGCGGGTGCAACGCTCCACCCTGCTGGGGCTCCAGAAGTTTGAACTGCCTGATCCGCTGGCCACCCCGGTTTTGGATTTGCGGGTGAAGTCGGCGACGGCGGAAAGTTATTTCGTCAAAGCGGGCGATTACATCCAGATTATTGACGTAGAAGGTCGTCAATGCACGGATTTCCAATGCTTTTCCGCCCGCAAGCTGGACAAGGGGCTGGAACATCCGCTGGATGTGACCACCTCACGCACCCTGATGGGTCATGCCTATTCGATGCCCGGCCTACATGCGAAATACTACGACCAAGACTGGCTGCCGCTGGTCGAGGTGATCCAAGACACCGTCGGTCGACATGACGCCTTCGCCATGGCCTGTGCGTCAAAATACTATGACGAGATCGGCTATCCCGGCCATGTCAACTGCTCGGACAATTTCAACGCGGTCCTCGCCCCGCATGGCGTCACCGCCCGCCCCGGCTGGATGGCGGTTAACCTGTTTTTCAACACCAATATCGACGCCCACGGCGTGTTGATCGCGGATGAGCCGTGGTCGCGCCCCGGCGACTACGTGCTTTTGCGCGCGCTGACCGATCTGGTCTGCGTAAACTCCGCCTGCCCCGATGATACCTCGCCCGCGAATGGCTGGTATCTGTCCGACATCCATGTGCGCACTTATGACGGCGCGGAAACCTTCCAGCGATCTATAGCCCACCGCCCCACCCCGACATCGGAGCCTGTGATGACCAAAGAGACCGCTTTTCACGCGCGCATCGCCGAGAAAACCCGCAGTCTGGTAGAGTATAAGGGCTACTGGCTGCCGCAGACCTATTCCTCCAACGGCGCGATTGAGGAATACTGGGCCTGCCGCGAGAAAGCCGTGGTGCTCGATCTGTCGCCCTTGCGGAAGTTTGAGGTGACCGGCCCGGATGCCGAGGCTTTGCTGCAATATTGCCTGACGCGGGATGTGAAGAAGCTGTCTGCGGGGCAAGTGGTCTACTCCGCAATGTGTTATGAACACGGCGGCATGATTGACGACGGCACATTGTTCCGGCTGGGCCGCGATCAGTTCCGCTGGATTGGCGGCGATGATTACTCCGGCATCTGGCTGCGCGAGCAGGCGGAAAAGCTGGGGTTGAAGGTGATGGTGCGGTGCTCGACCGATCAGCTGCATAACCTCGCGGTGCAGGGGCCAAACAGCCGCGAGATCATGCGGCGGATGATCTGGACCGCGCCGCATCAGCCGACGATTGCTGAACTGGGGTGGTTCCGGTTCACGGTTGGCCGCTTGGGCGGGCCGGAGGGCGCTCCGGTGGTGGTGTCGCGGACGGGGTATACCGGCGAGTTGGGGTTTGAGGTGTTTTGTCACCCGAAAGATGGTGCTGCGGTTTGGAATGCGGTTTGGGAGAGTGGCGCGGATTTGGGGCTGCGGCCGATGGGGCTGGCAGCACTTGATATGGTGCGGATTGAGGCGGGGTTGATCTTTGCGGGCTATGATTTCAGCGATCAGACCGACCCGTTTGAAGCGGGGATCGGGTTTACGGTGCCTTTGAAATCCAAGACCGATGACTTTATCGGACGCGCGGCTTTGATCCGCCGCAAGGAAAACCCGCGCGACAAGTTTGTCGGGCTGGAAATTGACGCGGCGGTGGAGGTTGGGCACGGCGATGGTGTCCATGTCGGGCGGGCGCAGGTGGGGGTAGTGACCTCGGCAATGCGCTCGCCTTTGCTGGGCAAGAATATTGCCCTCGCGCGGATTGACCTGGCGCATGCGGAGCTGGGAACGCCGGTAGAGGTGGGGAAACTCGATGGCCAGCAGAAACGGCTGCCGGCGGTGGTGACGGCACCTTCGGCGTATGATCCGAAGAAAACTCGGCCGCAATCGTAGGGGGCGGGCATGGCTGCGGTGATTGATCGGATCGGCGGCGAGACGGCGGTGCGGGCGCTGGTCGAGCGGTTCTATGATCTGATCGAGACGCAGCCTGTGGGGCGGCAAATCCTGCACCTGCATTTCCGGGGGCACGGGATTTCCCACGTCAGGGCCGCGCAGTTTGAGTTTCTGTGCGGTTTCTTCGGTGGGCGGCGGGATTATATGGAACGGGTGGGGGCGCTGGGTTTGAAAGACATGCACGCCCATGTTCCGATCCGGCCCGAGGATGCCGAGGATTGGCTGACTTGTATGCGGCAGGCTTTGCAGGATGTGGGGGTTTCCGAGCCGGTTAGGGGGCAGATTTTCGGGGCTTTCCAGCGCGCCGCCCAGGCGCTGATCAACCGCGAGGCCGGCTCGGCTGCGGAGTAGTGTCCACGCGTGGACAGCGGGTGTGGGTTAGGGATATCAAGGGGTTAGGTGGGGGTTGTTAAGGGAATTTTAAGGTTTTGTCAGCGAAATGGTCGTAAGGCAACGACTGCGCAATCTTTTTGAAAGGGTTGAAGTGGAAAGCCAAGTGACAGGCAAGCAATATACGATACGGATATTCTTATGGTTGGTCGCGGTTCAACTGGTGTTGCTATACGTCGATATTTACAATGACATGCCTATTCTCGACGATGACGCAAAGTATGTTGTTCATGTTTTATCACGCTATCTTATTCCAGTCGCAATCGGCGTCGGGATATTTCTTCATATCATTGAATATGCAGGTGCGATTATAGCGCGTAGAAAATGAACGTCGCTGAACCTTGTGTTGCTGTGCATGCAGCAGTGTCAGCGGCTTTCGATTCCTTCCCAAACCAATCTGAAAACGCTCCTGCGGAGCGTTTTTCGGTTTGTTGGCCATAAGGCTGCAAGCCGTTGGGCAAGGGGTGTGGGGCAGCGCGCCGACATTTCAGAAATCGGGGCGCGGCTGCCTCGGTGGGCGCATTTTGCGCCTGCGGGGGCAGGCAGGCGCGGCCCGATTTGTTTTCGAACAAATCGGGCAAAAAGTCAGCGGTGTGAGGGATTATTGGGGTTGAAACAAGCGCTCTATCTCGTCCATCACATCGTCGATCAGCGCGCCGGAGCGGGCTTCGGGGCCGCAGAAGCGCATGATCCAGCCGTCACCGGATTTTCCCCGCCTTATGGTTAACCCCTGCTTCAGATGCAGCAGACGTCTGGGGCGGCTGGGGGTGGCGGCCGGTGGCTTCCTCGGAGGGGTCAAGCGACTCGGACAGGATCGGCAGCAGGGCTTGCCATTGGGTGGGCAGGGCGGAGCGGCGGTGGTCGCGCAAGGTCAGGTGGATCAGCTTGGACAGGCCGGCGCGCAGGGCGGCGCTGAGGCGGTGCATTTGGCGGCCGGTGAGGCGTTCGGGGGTGGCGATGGCGTCTTCCAGGTCTTCGACAACCTCGGCGAAGGCGCGCAGGCGGGCGCGTTTTTGACGGCTGGCGCTGGCGTGCAGGGTTTGGGTGGCATCGTCCAGCGTGTCAAAGATACCGACGCGGGTGGCGGCGAGCAGGGTGGCAGCTTTCCCGCAAGGGCTTGTCTCAGACCGGATTTCGTTCTCGGCGACCATATCGGCCATCGCTTGCGGGATGGTTTCGGGGCTGCGCAGGAAGGCTGCGATCTGCGTGAAGCTGCCGTTTTGGCGCAGGGTTGCAAGGCGCTGATGCGCGGTGAGGCGGCGCAGGCCGGAGATCAGGCCGTAGCGGAATTGGTCGGTGGGTTGCGAGAGTTTCCAGACCTCAACGGGCATGCGCAGGCCAGAGGTGGCGAGTTCTTGCAGGGCGTCCTCGTCAAGTTGGGTGCGGTCGCGCGGCAGCGCTTCGGCGTCGATTTCAGAGGTGGGGATGAGGATGTGGGGATCATTTTACGCTCCGATCGTTGCGGGATTGGAGCGCTTGGATGGTTAAGATTGGGTGGCGGGTGCGGGCGGTGAGGTTTCTCAGATGACCGGGGTGAGCAGCGGCTGGCCCGCGAAATAGGCGCTCAGGTTATCACGCATCAGCTGCCCCATGGCGCGGCGGGTTTGCAGGGTGGCGGAGGCGTGGTGGGGTTGCAACAGGGCGTTTTTCAGGCGGAGGAAGCGGGGGTTGATCTGGGGCTCGGACTCAAAGACGTCGAGGGCGGCTCCGGCGATCTGGTTGGATTCCAGAGCGTCGAGCAGGGCCACTTCGTCGACATTGGCGGCGCGGGAGATGTTGATCAGGAAGCCGTCGGGGCCGAGG
Source organism: Cypionkella sp. TWP1-2-1b2 (assembly GCF_049896245.1). NCBI lineage: Bacteria > Pseudomonadati > Pseudomonadota > Alphaproteobacteria > Rhodobacterales > Paracoccaceae > Cypionkella > Cypionkella sp. TWP1-2-1b2. The sequence continues at coordinate 43,373 of NZ_JAFCTX010000030.1, forward strand.
GCTTTGAGAGTGGCTACGTTGATGATGTGGTGGGTTTGGGGCGTCGCGGCGGCGGTGACAATCAGGAAATCGGCGTGGGTGGCCAGTGCTATGGGGTCGGGAATGTATGTGTAGGGCAAGGGTTTTTCGTGGCGGGCAGAGTAGGCGATGTCCATCCCAAAACCTGCAAGGCGGGTGGCTACGTCTTGGCCGATGCGGCCCATGCCGAGGATGCCGGCTTTGGCACCCCAGACGCGGCGTTGCAGCGGGAAGCTGGCGGCGGTCCATGCGCCGGAGCGGGCGTGGTGGTCGGCGGCCGGGATTTGGCGGGCGAGGCTGAGCATCATGCCTAGAGCGAGGTCGGCGCAGTCCCCTGTCAATACGTCGGGGGTGTTGGTGACTTGGATCTGGCGCTCTGCGCAGAGGGTGAAGTCGATGGCATCATAGCCGACGCCGTAGATGGCGATCAGTTTGAGGTTGGGGCAAGCGTTTATGACCTCGGTGGCGACTCCTGCCCCGCCGTTGGTGGCGATGGCTTGGATTTTGGGACCGATTGCGGTGAGGTCGGGGCTTTGGTCGAGGTGGTGGACGTTGTAAGCAGCGTCCAGCGCAGTTTGGTCCCATGCGGGGAAGCTGGTGATCTGGAGGATGTGGGATTTGGGCAATTTGGCCTCCGGTTGACAGCAGGGGTTTGCGCTACCTAACTGGGGTGTGGGCGGGGTGTCGAGGGGGAACGGATGGGGCTGTTTGATCTGACGGGCAAGCGGGCGCTGATTACGGGTGCGTCGCAGGGCATTGGGCTGGCACTGGCGCGGGGGCTGGCAGAGGCTGGGGCGGCGGTGGTGCTGAACGGGCGCGATGCGGGGCGGTTGGAATTGGCTGTGGCGCAGGTGCCGGGGGCGCGCGGGCTGGCGTTTGATGTGACGGATTATGGGGCTGCGCGGACGGCGGTGGATGGGTTTGAGGCTCAGGTCGGGGCGATTGATATTCTGGTGAACAATGCCGGGATGCAGCATCGTGGGCCGCTTGAGGAGTTCCCAGAGGCAGCGTTTCAGCAGCTGTTGCAGCAGCTGTTGCAGCAGCTGTTGCAGACCAATATCGCATCCGTGTTCAATGTCGGGCAGGCTTGCGCACGGCACATGATTGCGCGCGGCGCGGGCAAGATCATCAACATCGCCTCGGTGCAGACAGCTTTGGCGCGGCCGGGAATTGCGCCTTATACCGCGACCAAGGGGGCGGTGGGGAACCTGACAAAAGGCATGGCTGTCGATTGGGCGCGGCATGGGTTGCAATGCAATGCGATAGCGCCGGGATATTTTGACACACCGCTGAACGCGGCTTTGGTCGCGGACCCGAGCTTTACCGAATGGCTGGAAAAGCGCACGCCTGCGGGGCGCTGGGGGCGGGTGGAGGAACTGGTCGGGGCTTGCGTGTTTCTCGCCTCGGCGGCGTCGAGTTTCGTGAACGGCCGATGTTTGTATGTCGATGGTGGGATTACCGCCAGTTTGTAAGGCGGGGGTTTGTGAGGGCTGATGAAGATCGTGCTGATGGGGGTGGCGGGCTGCGGGAAATCCTCGGTCGGGGTGGCTTTGGGGGCGGCGCTATCCCTGCCCTACCGCGATGGCGATGATCTGCATCCTTCCGCAAATATCGACAAGATGTCGCGCGGTGAGGCTTTAAGCGATGCGGATCGTTGGCCTTGGCTGGCGCTGGTGGGCCAAGCTTTGCGCGGGCCGGGGATTTTGGGCTGCTCGGCTTTGAAGCGGGCGTATCGGGAGTTGATTGACCGAGAGGCCGGTGGCGGAGTGGTGTTTGTGCATCTGTCGGGGTCGCGCGCGGTGATTGAGGCCCGGATGCGGGCTCGGACGGGGCATTTCATGCCGCCTGCCTTGCTCGACAGCCAGTTTGCCACGTTGGAGCTGCCCGTGCCGGATGAGCGGGCGGTGGTGGTGGATATTGATCAGCCGCTGGAGGCGGTGGTGGCGGAGATTGTTCTGAAGCTTCAGAGTCTTGAGCTGGCGGCTGGGGGCTCTCCCCCAGATCCCGAGATTGATCATAGCTAACGTAACTGGGGGATAATTGATGTCGGCGGCAACGGATTCAAATACTGAAATCATTTTTGTTCGGCTGCTGAACGAAGCAACGGACGTGTTTCGCCCGACAACGGCTATCGTCGTCGGCAATGGGAACTTCAAAATTCTTCCAACAGTGGACTATGATCCTAACGATGAGACTTAGGAATTCTTACCGGGCTCTATCGTCTCTTGCTCTTGGAAAGTGCTTTCTGGGTGCGAAGTGCGCATAGCAACAAATATTTAGACCACCGTAAGGGCAAATTTGATTTAAATTTTAGGGGCTTGGTTGGCGCTGGATGCTGCCTCGCAACTCCCGCTCTCTCATACTTAACTCTTTCACATTGGCAAAAATACTCCACGGGGGTCCGGGGGTGTGAAACCCCCGGCTTGACGGCTTGGTGCGGAGCATCCAAGAAAATCTTCGCCGTCGAGGCGGATCTTACACGATCACCATGTTCTGAATCTCTCGCGCCAGCCTCGCGGCCACCGGCGGCAGGATCGCGTCTGCGCGGGTCACCAAGCCGAAGGGTTCGACCTCGATGCCCAGATCAATCGCAAGTTCGGTGTAGGGGGCGTCGGGATGGGCGGAAAAGCTGGTCACAACGGCGCGGGCAAGCGGGGCTATGGCGTTGGATTGCTGGATCAACGCGAAGGTCAACAGGAAGGATGCTGTGGAGAGCCGTTGCGGCGGGCTCGGCATACCGCTGGCGCGCAGGCGGGCGTGGACGGCGCGCGATAGCAAGGATTCGGGCGGCGGCATCACCCAATCGTAGGACATCAGGTCTGTCGGTGTGGGGTTGGTGTGATTGGCAAGCGGATGGCCTTTGCGCACCACAAGGCTGACAGGTTCGGTGGCGATGGGGGTCAGGGTGAACAGATCGCGGGTCGGGCCTTCGGGCAGACGACCGATCACGAAATCCAGACGGCCCGCGAGAAGTTGCTCGCACAAAAGGTCTGACGGAGACACCACGACTTCAACTGTCACTTGCGGCGCTGTCAGGCGGGCGTTGCGCAACGTCGGCAGCACGCGGTCGATGGCGGGGCCGGTGACAGAACCGATGCGGACATGACCGCTGGTGCCGGACACCACTTCGGACATGTCACGGGCGGCGTCGCGCAGCTCCATCTGGATGCGCTGGGCGCGGGTCGCAAGGGCTTGGCCCACCGCTGTCAGCGACATGCCGCGCCCGGTGCGGTGATGCACGGGCTGGCCGACGATGCGCTCGACTTCCGCCAGCAGGCGCGAGGCGGCGGGCTGGGTAGAGCCGATCCGATCCGCCGCAAGGCTGATGTGGTTGGTTTCGGCCAAAGCCGCCAGCAGGCGCAAATGGCTCAATTTTAAGCCGCGTTGAATCAGATAATCGGCGGTTGGGGGTTTTGACATATCAATTCAGCCATGTGTCTATGCGATTTCATCATTTGACCGATATATTTACCTGTTGCAAGAGTGCCGCACGGTCTGGGAGGGCCAGCTCTGCCAACCGTCGGGTTATCGCGGCCAATGTGCCGCTTGGGAGGATACAGAATGCAAGTTTCAAGAAGGGCGCTTTTGGCGCTTGGCGGCGCTGCGGCGGCAACAAGCATCGTCGGTCTGCCAGCTTTTGCACAAGACAAAGGCACCATTGGCATTGCAATGCCGACGCAATCTTCGGCGCGTTGGATTTCGGACGGCAAGTCGATGGTGGATCAGTTCACCGCCGCCGGCTACACCGCTGATCTGCAATACGCAGAAGACGACATTCCGAACCAGTTGGCGCAGATCGAAAACATGATCACCAATGGCGTCAAAGCGCTGGTGATCGCGGCGATTGACGGCACCACCTTGTCGAATGCTTTGGACGCGGCCAACAAGGCTGGCATCAAGATCATCGCTTATGACCGTCTGATCCGCGATTCCGGTTCGGTCGATTACTATGCGACGTTTGATAACTTCAAGGTTGGCGTGCAGCAGGCGACTTCGCTGGTTGAAGGTCTGAAAGAGCGTTTTGCGGATACCAAGCCGTGGAATGTCGAACTGTTCGGCGGCAGCCCGGATGATAACAACGCGTTCTTCTTCTATGATGGCGCGATGTCGGTGTTGCAGCCGATGATCGACTCGGGCGAGATTGCCATTCCGTCGGGCCAATCTGGCATGAAGGTCGTCGGCACCCTGCGTTGGGATGCTGCCGTGGCACAAGCCCGGATGGACAACCTGTTGTCGTCGAACTACGGCGACAAGGTTCTGCACGGCGCTCTGTCGCCTTATGACGGTCTGTCGATCGGTATCCTGTCGTCTGTCAAAGGCGTCGGCTACGGTTCGGGCGATCTGAAAATGCCGATCGTCACCGGGCAGGATTGCGAAATCCCGTCGGTGAAGTCGATGATTGCAGGCGAGCAGTATTCCTCGATCTTCAAGGACACCCGCGAGCTGGCGAAAGTGACCGTCAAGATGGTGGATGCCGTACTGTCGGGCGCCGAGCCTGAAATCAACGACACCAAGACCTATGACAATGGCGTCAAAGTGGTGCCGTCGTATTTGCTGGAAAGCCAGCCGGTCAACGCCACCAACTATGAGGCTGTGCTGGTGACTTCGGGCTATTACACTGCTGATCAGCTGAAGTAAGCTAACCCCGTGCCCGTCTTTGGGCGGGCACGGGATTTAGGGGGGAATGATGGCAGCACTGTTGGAAATGCGGGGGATCAGTAAGGTCTTTCCGGGTGTTCGGGCGTTGGATAACGTGTCGCTTAGCGTGCAGCCGGGAGAGATCCACGCGATCTGCGGCGAGAATGGCGCAGGCAAATCCACCCTGATGAAGGTGCTGTCGGGGGTGTATCCGTTTGGCTCTTACGAGGGCGATATCATTTATGACGGCGAGACTTTGGCTTGCCGCAACATCCGCGACAGTGAGCATCGCGGGATTATCATTATTCACCAAGAGCTTGCGCTGGTGCCTTTGCTGTCGATTGCCGAGAATCTGTTTCTGGGCAATGAAGTGGCGAAGAATGGCGTGATCAACTGGGGCGAGGCCTATCAGCGCACCGAGGGGTTGCTGAAGAAGGTCGGGCTGAACGAACTGCCGACCACCAAGGTAGAAAAGCTGGGCGTCGGCAAACAGCAGTTGATCGAGATCGCCAAGGCCTTGGCCAAGGATGTGCGGTTGTTGATCCTCGATGAGCCGACGGCGGCTTTGCAGGAAAACGACAGCCAGAAACTGCTGGATTTGATGCTGGAGTTGAAGGCGCAGGGGGTGACGCAGATCATCATCTCGCACAAGTTGAACGAGATTTCCCGCGTGGCGGACCGGATCACCGTGATCCGCGATGGCGCTTCCGTCTCAACCATGGACAAGCACGAGATCACCGAAGACCGCATCATCCGTGACATGGTGGGCCGCGATATGGCGCATCGCTATCCGGAACGCACGCCCAATCCGGGGCCGGTGCTGATGGAAGTGAAGGGCTGGAACGTCTGGCACACCGAACAGGCCGAGCGGCAGATCATCAAGGATGTGTCCTTCAATGTGAAAAAGGGTGAGATCGTTGGCATCGCCGGGCTGATGGGCACCGGGCGCACCGAACTTGCGATGTCGATTTTCGGCAAATCCTATGGGCAGGGCCATAAGGGCTCAATCAAGATGCACGGGGCCGAGGTGGATGTGTCCACTGTGCCGAAGGCGGTCAAAGCTGGGATTGCTTATGTCACTGAGGACCGCAAGGGGCTGGGGCTGATCCTTGAGGAGCCGATTGTGAAAAATATCACCCTCGCCAATCTGGCCGGGGTGGCGATGCGCGGGGTGCTGGACAAGCGGCGCGAAACCCGTGTGGCCGAGGGCTATCGCAAGCAGTTGGCGATCCGCACGCCGGGGGTGCAGCAGAAGGTGGTCAACCTGTCGGGCGGCAACCAGCAAAAGGTGGTGCTGTCGAAATGGCTGTTCACCGAGCCTGAGGTGCTGATCCTCGATGAGCCGACGCGCGGCATCGACGTAGGCGCCAAGTTTGAGATTTACACCATCATGAAGGAACTTGCCGAACAGGGCCGTTCCATCGTGATGATCAGCTCGGAAATGCCCGAGTTGTTGGGGATGTGTGACCGGATTTATGTGATGAATGAGGGGCGCATCGTGGGGGAATTGGACCGTGCAGAAGCGAGCCAAGAGAAGATCATGGCGTTGATCCTGAAGGGCGAAGGGAAGGCTGCATAATGGCACAAGATCAAAAATCAGGCTCGGCTTTGGGCGATCGCTTGCGCGAAAATGGCATGCTTTTGGCGTTGGTCGCCATTGTGGCGCTGTTTTCTGTGCTGCTCGCCTATCAGGGCAAGACGTTTTTGCAGCCGCAAAACATCACCAACATCTTTCTACAGAACGGCCATGTGATCATCCTTGCCTTGGGGATGCTGCTGGTGATCGTGTCGGGGCATATTGACCTTTCGGTGGGCTCGGTTGCGGCGTTCACCGGGGCGGTAGCGGCCTATTTGACGGTTAATCTGGGGCTGCCGTTCTATGTGGTTATTCCCCTCACGCTGATCGTCGGTGGCTGCATCGGGGCGGTGCAAGGCTATTGGGTGGCGTTCTGGCGCATCCCTTCGTTTATCGTGACTTTGGCGGGGATGATGGTGTTCCGGGGCGCTACGATGTGGATGCTCGGCGGGCAGAACATCGGGCCGTTCCCGAAAGAATTCCAAGCGATTTCAAGCGGTTTCCTGCCGGATTTGACCGGGCTGGATAAGCCGCATGGCTTGACGGTGATCCTCGTGGTGCTGGCGATTGGCGCGCAATTCTGGCTGGGCTTCCGCGCCCGCGCCCGCGATGCCGAGTTCGGGATTGAACCTGAGCCGATGGCTTTGTTCATGGGCCGCACGGTTTTGATTGCAGCCGCCACGGGATTTGTGGGCTATCAGTTGGCGTTTCTGAAGGGCCTGCCGAACGTGCTGGTGGTGCTGATCGTGTTGACGGTGCTCTATGCGTTTTTTACTGAGAACACCACGATGGGGCGGCGGATTTACGCGGTCGGCGGCAATGAAAAGGCCGCGAAACTGTCGGGGATCAACTCGGACCGGCTGGTTTTCGCCTGCTTTGTCAACATGGGCGTGCTGGCTTCGCTGGCGGGGATGATGGTGACGGCGCGGTTGAACTCGGCGACGCCGAAGGCGGGCACCGGGTTTGAGCTCGATGCGATTGCCTCGGTGTTCATCGGTGGTGCTTCGATGACCGGCGGTTCGGGCAAGATCGTTGGCGTGGTGATCGGGGCGCTGATCATGGGCGTGATGAACATGGGCATGTCGATCATGGGCATCGGTATTGATTATCAGCAGATGATCAAGGGCCTCGTGCTGTTGGCCGCCGTGATCTTCGACGTCTACAATAAAGCGAAATAAGGCAGGAATATCATGCTGTTGTCTCAGATAGTTAATGCGGATGGGTCGCTGAGTGTGGTGGCCCGTGAAGGCTCCGAGGCGGCGGTGGTGCGCGGCGCTGTCAGCACCTATGCGCTGGCTATGGAAGCACTGGAGCAGGGTCGCGGTCTGGCTGCGGTGATCGCAGCGCGGGGGCTTGGCGAGGCGGTTGATCTGGTGGCACTGGCTGCGGCGGGTCGGCTGGCTTTGCCGATCACTCACCCCGATCTGACGCATATGCATCTGACGGGCACCGGGCTGACGCATTTGGGCTCGGCTGCGACACGCGATGCGATGCACGCCAAGCTGGGCGAGACGGCGGTTCTGACGGACAGCATGAAGATGTTCCAGATGGGGCTGGCGGATGGGCGGCCTGCGCCGGGGCAAGTCGGCGTGCAGCCGGAGTGGTTTTATAAGGGCAACGGCTACACGGCAGTGGCCCCCGGTGCCGCGCTAACCTCCCCCGGCTTCGCACTCGATGGTGGCGAAGAACCTGAACTGGCGGGGATTTACCTGATCGACGCCGATGGCACCCCCGCCCGAGTCGGCTGGGCTTTGGCAAATGAGTTTTCCGACCATGTGACCGAGCGGATCAACTATCTGTTCCTCGCCCATTCCAAGCTGCGCGAGGCGTCGTTTGGGCCGGAGCTGTTGGTGGGCGATCTGCCGCTCGATGTGCGCGGGGCGAGCCGGATTTACCGCGATGGCAAGGCGATCTTCGACAAGCCGTTCCTGTCGGGTGAGGCGAACATGTCGCATACATTTGCGAACCTGGAGCATCACCATTTCAAATACGCTCTGTTTCGCCAACCGGGCGATCTGCATGTGCATATGTTTGGCACCGCGACGTTGAGTTTTGCCGAGGGGCTGACTGTGCTGCCCGGCGATACTTTTGAAATTCAGGTGGACGCCTTTGGTCTGCCGCTGCGCAATACATTGGCCGTTGCCCCTGCCCTGTCGGGTGCGGTGAACGTCAAACAACTCTGAGGATAACATGACTTTTAAGCCTGCCGCATGGCCCCGCAAACTGCGCTCGCAAACCTGGTTCGGCGGCACGTCGAAGGACAATATCTATCACCGTGGCTGGATGAAAAACCAAGGCTTCCCGCCGGATTTGTTCGATGGTCGCCCGGTGATCGGCATCCTGAACACATGGTCAGAACTGACCCCCTGCAACGCCCATCTGCGCGATCTGGCCGAGCGGGTAAAGCATGGCATCTATGAGGCCGGGGGTTTTCCGGTGGAAGTCCCGGTGTTTTCGGCATCCGAATCCGCCTTCCGCCCCACCGCAATGATGTTCCGCAATCTGGCGGCGATGGCAGTGGAAGAAGCCATGCGCGGCCAGCCGATGGATGGCTGCGTGCTGATGGTCGGCTGCGACAAGACCACGCCTTCTTTGCTGATGGCCGCCGCCAGCACCGATATTCCGTCGATCGTTGTCACCGGCGGGCCGATGCTCAACGGCTATTACAAGAACGAACGTGTCGGCTCCGGCACCCATCTGTGGAAGTTTTCCGAGGCCGTGAAGGCTGGCACGATGACCAAAGAGGAGTTTGTTGACGCCGAAGCCTCGATGAGCCGCTCTCCGGGGTCGTGCAACACGATGGGGACGGCGTCCACCATGGCCTCGATGGCTGAAGCGTTGGGCATGGCTCTGTCCGGCAATGCGGCGATCCCTGCTGTGGATTCTCGGCGTCGCGTGATGGCGCAGCTGACCGGGCGGCGGATTGTGCAGATGGTCAAGGATGATCTGAAGCCGTCCGATATCATGAAGAAAGAAGCGTTTGAGAATGCCATTCGCACCAATGCGGCGATTGGCGGCAGCACCAACGCGGTGATCCACCTGCTTGCGATTGCGGGCCGGGTTGGCATTGATCTGACGCTGGAAGACTGGGACCGCTGCGGCCGCGATGTGCCGACGATTGTGAATCTGATGCCGTCGGGGAAATACCTGATGGAGGAATTTTTCTACGCAGGCGGCCTGCCAGTGGTGATCAAGCGGCTGGGCGAGGCTGGGCTGTTGCACAAAGATGCGCTGACGGTTTCCGGCGAGACAGCTTGGGAGCAGGTCAAGGATGTGGTCAACCACAACGATGACGTGATCCTGCCTGCCGACAAGGCGCTTGCGCAATCGGGCGGCGTGGTGGTGGTGAAGGGCAATCTCGCCCCCAAGGGTGCTGTGCTGAAACCCTCGGCTGCAACCGCCGCTTTGCTGACCCACCGGGGTCGCGCAGTGGTGTTTGAGGATATCGACGATTACAAAGCCAAGATCAACGATGAGGATCTCGACATCGACGAGACCTGCATCATGGTCTTGAAAAACTGCGGGCCAAAGGGCTATCCGGGCATGGCAGAGGTCGGCAACATGGGTCTGCCGCCGAAAATCCTGCGCCGCGGCATCACCGATATGGTGCGCATCTCCGACGCGCGGATGTCGGGGACGGCTTACGGCACGGTGGTGCTGCACACCTCGCCGGAAGCGGCGGCGGGTGGGCCTTTGGCTGTGGTGCAGAACGGCGATTTCATCGAGTTGGATGTGCCGAACCGCCGCCTGCATCTGGATATTTCCGACGCCGAACTGACGGCGCGGCTGGCGAAATGGGTGCCAATCCATCCGCTTTATGAAAGCGGCTACGGCTGGCTGCACCAGCGCCATGTTGAAGGTGCCGATACCGGGGCCGACCTCGATTTTCTGAAAGGCGCGCGCGGCAATGCGGTGGGCAAGGATTCGCATTGATGCCCAATCCCATGAAAGTCGCACTGGTTGGCATCGGCAAGATTGCCATTGATCAGCATGTTCCGGCGATTGCCAATTCCCCGGATTGGGAGTTGGCGGCGACGGTGTCGCGCAAAGGTTCGGTTGACGGGGTGGAGGCGTTTGACGATTTCGCGGCGTTTCTTTCGGCGCGACCCGATGTGACGGTGGTGTCTTTGTGCCTGCCGCCGGTGCCTCGGTTCGACTATGCCGAGGCGGCTTTGCTGGCGGGGCGGCACGTGATGTTGGAAAAACCCCCCGGCGCGACTTTGGCGGAAGTTCATGCCTTACAGGCACTTGCGGCTGCAAAGGGCCTGACGTTGTACACCACATGGCACAGCCGGATGGCCCATGCCGTCGCTCCGGCCAAGGCTTGGCTGGCGGATAAAGCGATCCTGCGCGCTCATATCACCTGGCGCGAAGATGTGCGCAAATGGCATCCGGGGCAGGATTGGGTGTTTGAACCGGGCGGCATGGGCGTGTTCGATCCAGGCATAAATGCGTTGTCGATCCTGACCGAAATCTTGCCTGCGCCCGTGCATCTGACGGCTGCCAGCCTTGAGTTTCCGTCGAACCGCCAGACCCCGATTGCAGCCAAGCTGACCTTCTCGGGCCATGTCACCGCTCATTTTGACTGGCGGCAAACCGGGCCGCAAACGTGGGATATCGAGGTAGAAACCGACCAAGGCGCGATGGCCCTGCGGATGGGCGGCAATGTGCTGGAAATCGCCGGGCAAGCCTCAGCGGGCGAGAATACCATTATGGGCGAATATCCGGCGCTGTATAAGCGGATGGCCGAACTGGTCGCTACAAACACCATCGAAGTCGATCTCGCCCCTATGGTCCACGTCGCCGACGCGCTCACATTAGGCCGCCGCATTGAAACCGAGGCCTTCGACTTCTAATTTCACATTGGCACAAATACTCCACGGGGGTCTGGGGGTGTGAAACCCCCAGCCTGCGTTGAAAGGAAACCACCATGCTGACTGGCAAACACCTTATCGCAGGCAACTGGGTTGCGGGCGATGCAAGCTTCCTCTCCTCTCCGGCGACGGGCGAGGCTTTGGCTTTCGCCGTCGGCACCCCGGCGCATGTCGATGCGGCGGCGCAGGGGGCCGAGGCGGCCTATCCTTCGTATTCGGGCTTAAGCCGCGAGGCGCGGGCAGCGTTTTTGGACAAGATCGCCGAGGAAATTGACGCGCGGGGGGCCGAGATCACCGCGATTGGCACTTCGGAAACCGGGCTTCCCGCGGCGCGGCTGGAGGGTGAGCGTGGGCGCACGACGGGGCAGCTTCGGCTGTTCGCAAACCATATCCGCAAGGGTGAGTATCTGGATCGGCGCTTTGATGCGGCGCAACCCGATCGCGCCCCAGCCCCCCGCCCGGAAATCCGCATGATGCAGGTGCCGGTGGGTCCGGTTGCGGTGTTCGGTGCGTCAAACTTCCCGCTTGCGTTTTCCACAGCGGGCGGCGATACGGCATCAGCTTTGGCTGCGGGCTGTCCAGTGGTGGTCAAGGGCCATTCGGCGCATCCCGGCACCGGCGAGATTGTGGCCCAAGCCATTGATGCGGCGATCAAAGCGCATGGCCTGCATCCGGGGGTGTTTTCCTTGGTGCAGGGTGGCAACCGCGATGTCGGCGAGGCTTTGGTGCAGCATCCGTTGATCAAGGCGGTGGGCTTTACCGGGTCTTTGGGCGGCGGTCGGGCGTTGTTTGACCTCTGCGCGCGCAGGCCGGAACCGATCCCGTTCTTTGGCGAGTTGGGCTCGGTCAACCCGATGTTCCTGCTGCCTGCGGCGGTGGCGGCACGCGGCGAGGCACTGGCGGCTGGTTGGGCCGGGTCTTTGACGATGGGGGCTGGCCAGTTCTGCACCAATCCCGGCATCGCGGTGGTGGTGGACGGGGTGGAAGCTCAGGCGTTTATCGACGCAGCCAAGGCTGGGCTGGCGAAAGTTGGCGCGCAGACCATGCTGACCGATGGTATTGCGCAGGCCTATCGCGCCGGTCGTGACCGCGTGGCAGCAGCGGCGGGTGTGCAATCGGTGCTGACCTCGGTTTGCGATATGCGGCAGGCGACGCCCTATCTGTTCGAGGTTTCCGGCGCGGATTGGCTGGCCAATCATGCTTTGGGCGAGGAAGTCTTTGGGCCATTGGGGCTGGTGGTGCGGGTGGCGGATTTCGCGGAAATGCAGGCGGTGGCAAGTGCGTTGCAGGGCCAGTTGACCTGCACTTTGCAGATTGATCCGGCGGATTACCCAGCCGCGCGGCTGCTGTTGCCAGTGCTGGAGCGCAAAGCGGGGCGGGTTCTTGCCAACGGCTTCCCCACCGGGGTGGAAGTGGTCGATGCGCAGGTGCATGGCGGGCCTTATCCGGCTTCGACCAACTTTGGCGCGACCTCTGTAGGCACCTTGTCGATCCGGCGCTGGTTGCGTCCGGTGGCGTTTCAGAACCTGCCGGCCGAGTTGTTTCCGGCGGATTTAGTCTGACACCAAGGCCAAACTGACCCAACAAAAGCCTATCGGCACATCGTGCAGATAGGCTTTTTCGGCCAAAATCTGCACAAACTCCGCAACCAAATCAACATTTAGAGCAAGTCACCTTCAATCGGGACCATATCCTGCGGCTTTGAAGTAGTTTCTGCATTCCTGGCTATGGAATAGATCGCAGACTGCACCGACGGCGGTCCAGAGGGCTTGGTACGT